>DAIRWA010000141.1:0-4811 GCA_036802545.1 Bacillota bacterium
GCGGTGGCGGGGGCGGTGGCGGGCGAGCGGGGTAAGGAGCGTCGCGGACCGCCCGCAATGCGCGACACTCCGCACCTTGTGCGTGAAAGCAGACATTAACAAGAGTGGCGAGATGAAGATAATGCTATACAGCTGCTAGTCGACAGACCGATTACCCTAGCGACAGGGCGATTAGCCCTACCACCATTGCTGTCGTTCCCATTAACCGCGTCTTGACGTTGCCCTCTTTTAGGAGTCTGGCGCCAGCTATTGCGCCCACAAGAATGCTGATTTCTCTGGCCGGAGCCACATAGCTTACCGGCGTGAAGACCATGGCGGTAAGGACCAGGATATACGCCAGGGGACTTAAGAAGGCCACCCCGGCCGCTTCTCGTTTATGGAGGCTCCACTGTTCCTTAATCTTGTCCCGCTGACGGCCCACAAAAGGGGTCAGAAGAATGAAACGTCCGATGTTAGTTCCCCAGTCCAAGACCAAAGGCGGAGTTCCTAATCGGCTCACAGATACCTTGTCCAGCACTGTATAGCTCGCGATCGTTACTCCACAAAGCGCCGCGACCAAGATTGCCTGTCTGGCTTGACGGTCCTGCATACGGCGAGGGTCGCCGGTTATGGCGGCGATTCCGACGGCCATGAGGATAACTCCTGCAATGCCGAGAGGAGACGGCCTCTCGTTTAAAAGAATGATGCCCACAGCTGCCGACAAAAGGGGGCCGGTCCCCCTGGCCACCGGGTACACGACGGAGAGATCGCCTAGCCGGTATCCCAACTCCAAGAGAGTAAAGTACAAGGAGTGGAGAATGGCGGAAAGAATGATAAGCAGGAGGTTCTTCCAGCCCAGGTCGGGCCTCTGGGTCAATATGACCCATGCTGCCACTGGGGCGTACATTAGCGAAGCCAGACCTGCAAAAAGCCAGATAAAGGGCAAACCGCCTGCAGCCTTCTTGATAAGGTAGTTCCAGCCTGAGTGGGCCAGAGCAGCGATGAGCACGAGAACTAAGGCCAGTCCGGTCAAATGGGAGCCCCCCTACGTAGGTAGGATCGCCCTACGCACACATTGTGTCAAGCGCTCCGATTACCTCCCGATTGGCTCCCGATTGGCTCCGAGCTGTTGACTCAGGCACTTGATCGCAGTGCTCCGTAACAGCTCAGGCAAGGTTCATCAAGTTCACCTCCATATTGTGTCATCTCCGGCAGGAGTTGGGGCTTTCCCGTCGAACACCTACCATATTATCCCATTTTCCGGAGGTGTTTGGACTGACTCCCAACGCAAGCATCAACCCCAAGACAGGCCATGGTGTAGATTTCATGCCTTCACTAATGTCACAAATACACGCTCGTGGATGGATCCGGTGTCTTCCTGTAGAGGCAGGCTGCACGCTTCTGATAGTAGCCACGGTTTCAGCGCTTGGCCTAAAAGGTCAAGAAATGTGGGATCATATCGAACTCTTGTGGCAGCAGTCTATGAACTATGTTCCGTCTCCAGAGGAGAGAGAAGCCATCGACGACGTAGAAAACCGATTCTTGAGGGTATACGCCCTTGACTACGAAAAAACGTCCAAAGGGGTCGTGAACCTCCTTATGGAACTGGGCCTGGTCATCCGGTACAAGATCGACGGGGAAGAATACCTGGATGTCCCCGACATACTTCCGCACGCGAGGTGAGGCGACAGGTAGTCTTCGCTCCTAATAGCCAAAATGTTGACACAAGCAGATTCGCCTTCTGCGAGCTTCGCGGACCGGATGACGCCTCGGGCAGTCTTTCCATAGTCGAGGGGCCAGCTCTATACTGAATGCACTGCTATCCATTGCCCTAGGATATCTAAGGGCTAACCAACTCGAAGGATGAGACTCAATCGGGTAGGAGGCTGGTCGTTAATCGGCCAGCCGACCTCCCACAGCACCGTACGTACCGTTCGGTATACGGCGCTTCCAGACTTTACACTTAAGCAGCAAGATAGAGTTCTTTGAAGCTTGGGTACCCGGCTTTCGTGAAGTACTCGTTCGGCATTGCACGGGTTAGGATCCAGCTGAAGCGCCATGCCCGGCGCACGATGATGAAGGACCAACTGATTTCTCGCAGTCGGTCCTTCGGTCATCCTCGCTATTCGAAAATGGCCACAGGGGCCAGTTAGTAGCCATCGTGCCTTCTTCGGGAAAAATACCTTAGGGCTGAACTGCCCGTATCAGAACGCGGGCACGACTCCACCTTCGTAATTGTCTAAGATGAATTGCTTCACTTCAGGACCGGTAAGGACTTCCGCGATCCTCTTGAGATCCGGATCGTCCTTGTCTTCACTCCTGATGGCCAAGACGTTGACGTAAGCAGATTCACCGTCTTCGCGGAACATGGAATCGTCGAGAGGCGACAGTCCGGCCTGAATAGCGAAGTTGCCGTTGATTACTGCCACGGCTAGGTCCTCCAGAGAGCGCGGTAGTATCTCGGCGTTAAGCTCAACGATCTGCAATTTCTTGGGATTCTCCACAATATCGAGAACCGTAGCACCCACTCCGATGCCGTCTTTCAGTTTGATAAGGTCGGCTTTTTCTAGGAGCATCAAGGCACGTCCACCATTAGTCACATCATTGGGGATACCGATCTGGTCACCTTCGCCAAGTTCCGCCAGGGTCTTTACCTTACCCGGATATCCGCCCATAGGCTCGATATGAACCTTTGCGGTCCAGATAAGGTCCAAATTTCTCTCGGCGATGAAACCTTCAAAGTACGGAATGTGCTGAAAGAAGTTGGCCGCCAACTGCCCATCCGCCAACTGAATGTTTGGTTGCACGTAATCGCTGAACTCCACGATTTCGATCTTGATTCCTTCCTCCTCCAAGAGCGGCGCCACAAACTCGAGTATTTCGGCATGAGGAACCTCGGAGGCCCCGATCTTGATGACTGCCTCTCTCTTGCAGCCGCTCAACACAGGGGCGATCGAGAGTATTACAATTAGGCTAAGCGCAACGACCAAACCTGTTCGACGAATCGATGTCTTCAACTAGACTCTCCTCCTATTATTTAGACAGATGCCGGCCTACTGGTGCCGGAATTTGGACGATACACGGTCACCGACGAATTGCATGCCCTGGACCATGCCAACCAAAATGACCAGACAAGCCAGCATCACGTCGGGTTGCCAGCGTTGGTATCCATACCGGATGGCGAGATCCCCAAGACCACCTCCCCCTATGGCTCCGGCCATGGCCGAGTAGCCTACCAGATTCACCGCCGTAGTAGCGGCGCCGGCGATTAGCGACGGAAGGGACTCGGGTACCAGAACGTACCTGACAATCTGCCACCAAGTCGCGCCCATAGATATACAAGCTTCAATGACTCCGGGCTCGACTCCAAGCATGGCCGTCTCAGTGAGACGAGCTACGAACGGGATGGCTGACACAGTGAGGGGGACAATCGCCGCGATAGTCCCGATTGATGTCCCGGTAATCAGTTTAGTTAACGGCATAATTGCAACCATGAGTATGACAAACGGAATCGAGCGCCCTATGTTTGTGACCCAGCTGAGTGCGCCGTAGACGCGACGGTTTTCTCTTAGACCCCCGGGACGCAGCAAGACAAGCTCAATGCCCAAGGCCAGTCCGATTACCTCTGCCCCCAGCAAGGAGAACAGCACCATACCCAAACTCTCAAGAGTGGCAACCAATATCAGGCGCCTCATCCCGGCCCTAAAGAGCGGTTCGAGCCATCCCATCAGGAACCGCCCCCTATAACCGGGACAGGCATCGGCCGTGCTGCTTCATGACCGTTGGCGGTAGAAATCTTCGCCGCCTCGGTCAACCGGCCATCTCGAAGGTACGTAATCCGGTCGCAGATTGGGGCCAACACATCAATCTGGTGAGTAACCACCAATATGGTAATACCGCTAACGCGGTTGATCTCTTTGAGAGAGTGCACAATGGAACCCGCCGTTTCCGGATCCAACGCCGATGTGGGTTCATCCAATATCAAAACTCGAGGTTCCGTCACCAAAGCCCTGGCTATGGACACGCGCTGTTTTTCTCCTCCTGAAAGCTCGTGCGTATAAAAGTCTTGCCTATGGCTCATGTGAACCAGTTCCAGGTATTTGGATGCCGTCTCAGATGCCTCCTTGCGAGGGATCCTCCTTATCTCTAGAGGCAGCATCACGTTTTCCAGCGCTGTCCTCGACCGGAGGAGGTTGAAACCTTGAAAGACCATGCCGATCTTCCTTCTGGCTGTATCAAGATCGGCGGTGGAACCCGAGGACACGTCCTCCCCATCCACCAGTATCCGGCCGGAAGTAGGCGGCTGAAGCATGGACAAACATCTTAGCATCGTCGTCTTGCCTGCCCCCGATGGTCCGCATATCGCGACGATCTCGCCGTCAGCTACGCTTAGAGAAACGCCCGAAAGGGCTTCAACTTCGCCAGACTGGGAAGGGAACGTCACTGAAAGGTCTTCTACTTCGATCATCCACTTCACCCCCAAACCTACAAAAACGCCTCCCTGACAGTTAGGGAGGCGTCACGATCTCCTTATCTGCCAGATTCGCTTTCGCGATTCTGCTGGAGTTAGCACCGCGCATACTGCCGGTTGCCGCAGGGTCATGAGGCCAGTCCCTCGCCTGCTCTGGATAAGGTCCAGTTCGATATTCAGTTGTTAAGGAGGTTATCACTATTCCAGGTCAGCCGTCAACGGGTTTTTGCGCCGCAGTCCAGCTGTAGGTTTCTGATCACTGCCACAAGCCAGGGGTAGCTTTCTCGCCGTTCCCCTCAGCCAACGGTGACAATTTTACCGCTGCACCAATCCAGCGAGGATTTTGTCCCCACTCCCCTGA
>DAIRWA010000142.1:0-4766 GCA_036802545.1 Bacillota bacterium
TTTTGCCCATGACCCTCACAAGACTGTGGACGACTACCCGTACGGAGGAGGCCCTGGCATGCTGTTGAAGCCGGACCCCGTGTATGAGGCTTTGGAGTGGGTCCGGTCGGATCTTGGACGTAGGCCCTATGTAGTGCTTATGACTCCGCAAGGAGCTAGATTTGACGCCAAGATGGCGGAAGAGCTTGCCCTTGTTGATGGGCTCACCCTGGTAGCCGGACACTACGAAGGGTTCGATGAAAGGATCCGGGCTACGGCCTACAAGGAAGTCTCTATAGGTGACTTCGTCCTGACCGGTGGCGAGATCCCTGCCATGGCGATCCTGGACTCTCTGTCCAGGTTCATACCGGGAGTGTTGGGGCATACCAATGCGGCAGAAGATGATTCGTTTTCAAACGTCCTGCTGGAGGGGCCTCAGTACACGAGACCTTCCGAGTATAAGGGGATGAAAGTGCCCGAGATCCTGCAAAGTGGTGACTACGGTCAGATCCGGCGCTGGCAGAGGAAAGAGGCATTGAGACGAACGTATTTAAGGCGGCGCGATTTGCTCGATGACGCCTGCCTTACTTTTGAGGATCGGCGATTTCTCGAAGAAGTCGTTCGAGAGGAAGACATTGTCCATGAAGAATCGGTTAAGGAGTGGTAGCAGTGGACGTTTTGAGGCTATTGGAGCAGTCACAGATGCGCACGGACCTGCCGGCTTTCGGACCGGGAGACCGAGTTAGGGTGTTTTTCAAGGTGGTAGAAGGGAGTCGGGAGAGGTTACAGGCATTTGAAGGCGTTGTTATCCGGCGGCAAAGCGGCGGGCTCAGAGAGAGCTTCACGGTCAGGCGTGTATCTTCCGGGGTGGGTATCGAGAGGACTTTTCCCGTCCATTCGCCGCGTATAGATCGCATCGAGATCATCCGAAGGGGTCGGGTAAGAAGAGCCAAGCTGTTCTACCTGAGAGGTTTGTCAGGCAAATCGGCGAGGATACCAGACGCAAGGCGCTAAAGCATGAAAACTTTGCGAGACATCCTAGAGACGGTTCTGATAGCGCTGGTCATAGCCATCTTGGTCCGGAGTTTCGTGGTGGAGCGCTTCGTTGTGGACGGTCCGTCCATGGAGCCGACTATGTGGACGGACGAGAGCCTTATGGTCTTCAAAATCGCCTATCGATTCGGACAGCCGAAGCGAGGCGACATCGTGGTGTTCCAATACCCTTATAACCCGCAAAAGGACTACATCAAGAGGGTCATAGCGGTGGGCGGGGATACCGTAGAGATGAGGCTCGGCAGGGTATACGTGAACGGGCAGCAACGAGAAGAGCCCTATGTCCTAAACCCCGGCTTCTACAACATGAACGTAACAACCGTGCCTGAGGGCACCATATATGTTATGGGGGATAACAGGACCAACAGCGAGGATTCTCGGATGTTTGGCCCCGTAAGCCTAGGCCAACTCAAAGGGAAGGCCGTACTTAGGATATGGCCTCTTAAGAGCATGGGGGTACTAAGATAAGGCGAAAAACCGCTTCGACAAGAAAGACGCATCCCGGTCTACCGAGCTCCAAAGCTCTAGACCTGGTTGACGTCTTTTTGTTTTTGTCCGACGCGAGACTTCCATGGACCACCCGGCAACTTGCAGAGCCCTACCTCTTGAAGAAGAGAAGAGTCTACATCCTCACCAAGCCTGATCTCGCGGATCCGGCGGAGACTGAGAGATGGGTGAGGGCGTTCACGGATAGGGGTGAGCTCGCCTTTCCGGTGGACTGCAGAAACGGAAAGGGACTTAGGAGCGTCACATCTCACCTTACTTTGGAAAGAAGACGGATATCAGAGAAGAGAGCCCCAGGGGAGCTTTCTCGTCCTCTGCGGCTTATGCTTTTTGGGGTTCCGAACGTGGGCAAGTCCTCTCTGGCAAACAGGCTCTTGGGCAGTCAGAAGGCTCCGTTTGGGGCGAAACCCGGTCTTACTCGAGGGAGTCATTGGCTAAAGGGCAAACGCTCTTTGACCGTTCTAGACACCCCCGGTGTCCTTGATACTTCCAAAGTCAAGGGAGAGGCAAAGATGAAGTTGGCGGCCTCTTGGGCTTTGCCCGAAAACGCTTACGATGTGCAGGAAGTTGGAGTTTACCTTGCCTCAAAGCTGCCTGGAGTCACGGATCCAACCCGGTACATAACGGAATTCGGAAGGGCAAGAGGTTTTCTGGGAACGGGCGGTGTCGTCTTGTTCGAAAGGGCGAGTCAGGCGGTCGTTCAGGCTTTTAGGGACGGCGAGCTTGGGCGCATGACTTTGGAAACACCGTCGGATTTTTGTGAGTTCGGAGACAGTGAAGAACCGGAGAGAAAGGAGAAAGGACAGTGAGCAGTTACATAAGGGCACTGGAATGCCCTAAGTGCAAGAAGCAATATGACTTCAAGAAACTCACCAACCTCTGTGAGTGCGGCACCCCACTACTTGTTGCGTACGACCTGGACGCATTGTCGCAAGATCTTGAGCCGAGCGACTGGCAAAGAAGGCCTGAAGGCCTGTGGCGCTACTCAGAGCTCCTGCCTGTGCTAGATGACGAGAACGTTGTCAGCCTGGGTGAAGGCGGGACTCCGGTCTTTCGCTTGCCGGAAATGGGGAAGAAGTACGGCGTTAAGAACCTTTATCTTAAGGACGAGGGCATGAATCCAAGCGGGACCTTTAAAGCCAGAGGCGCGGCAGTGGGTGTATCGAAGGCCAAAGAGCTTGGGGTAAACACAATAGCCATGCCCACCGCGGGAAACGCCGGAGCGGCGTGGTCAGCGTACTCTGCTAGAGCAGGCATGAAGATGGTAGTTATGATGCCTGCCGACGCGCCCGCCACGAATCAAGCCGAGTGTGTCGCCTACGGCGCTGATACCTACCTCGTAGAGGGGCTGATTTCTGACGCCGGCCGGTACGTCCGGGAAGGAGTCGCGAAATATGGGTGGTTTGAAGCCGCTACCCTTAAGGAGCCTTATCGCATCGAAGGCAAGAAGACCATGGGCCTTGAGATCTGGGAACAGTTCCCGGACAAACTGCCCGCGGCCATCATATACCCGACGGGCGGCGGAGTCGGGCTTATCGGAATGTGGAAGGCTTTCCTCGAGCTAAAGACCATGGGCTGGCTCAAAGGACAGCTTCCCAAAATGGTCTGCGTTCAAGCGGAAGGCTGCGCTCCTATCGTACGCGCCTATAAGGAAGGTAAAGACAAGGCCGAGTTTTTCCAGGGGGCCCACACTATCGCGGCAGGCGTGAGAGTACCGGCGGCCATAGGAGACTTCCTTGTTTTGGACGCGGTTAAGACATCGGGAGGGACCGCTCTGACCGTCACCGATGAGGAGATACTTGAAACCTGGCACGACATCGCAAAAACGGACGGAGCTCTGATTTGCCCTGAAGGAGCGGCAGCCGTCAAAGCTGCCCGGCTCATTAGAGAGATGGGGCTTGTCGGCGAAGAGGATGCGGTGCTGATTCTCAACACGGGGGCCGGCATGAAGTATACAGAGCTTATGACTGAGAAGGCTCGGAAGCTCACAGAACCGCTCTAGCGCAGGCATGCGTCCCCTGGGAACTTGCGCCTTTAGGTGCGGATAAGTGGCGAGGGATGGCTTTCTTGGGTGCGTTGGTAAACCGATTGCCTAGGTTGGGAAATACTAAGCGAGGGGTGAACGCGTGCGCGAACCGATGCGACCTTCGCTCAAGCACTGGTGGAACTACATGTTTCTGGCGCTGGTAGCCTTCGGCCTAGTTTATTGGTCAGTTTACGATATGGACGGACGAATCGCGTTCGGACTAGTGGTCTTGTGGATAGCCGTCGGGAGGGTGCTGGTACCCTCAATAATGCATGAGCACGCGGGCTTCCTCAACAGGTGGGTTTTCCACGACTATGGGAAGGCTAATCGCCGCTATAGGCAAGCTGTAGCGTCCAAGAAGGCGACGCCGGAAGCTTTCGCTGCCTTGGCGAGTTTATCTTTTGCCGAAGGCGACTACCAGGAGACAGCAGATCTGTTAAAGGAAGCGGTGCATCGCTCTCCCAAGGACCCGTACCTCCGCATTATGCTGTCTAAAGCGATGGTTCGGTCCGGCCACGCTGACGAGGCGGTAGAAGCCGCTTCAGCCGGCAAGACCATGGCCGAAAGGCCGGGCGACGATAGTCCTGCCGCTTTGATGGCTTTAGGTGACGCGCATAAAGCCAAAGGCGAGACTGACGCGGCCATCGATTCATATAACAAAGCGCTGTCAAACAGGCCCAACTTTGTAGACTGCCGCCTTAACCTTGCCGATGCCTACCTTTCAAAGGGTGACCTTCTGGCCGCCACGAATGAAGTCGAATATGTGCTCGAGAGAGATCCCGAGAACCCTGACGCCTTGTATTGGGCCGGTCAGATCGCGATTGCCAAAGGCGAGACAAAGAAGGCTTCAAGCTACCTTCAAGGGGCCGTAAGCCTAAGGCCCGTGAACGATCACTCCCGAATGGTGCCCTATGAGACGGTCATCTCGTCTCTGGCCCAAGTTAGAAGGGCTATGGACGGCACTGTCTAAGGCCCTGCCTCCCCTTCTAAAGCCGCCGAAAGTTGTCAGACGGGTTTGACGTTTCGGGTCGGGCTATTTTGTTAGGACGTACCTGACGGTTGCCGCCGCGGAAGTTCCTACGTTGAGCAAAACGGTCTGTCGCACCACATCCGATCCATCGATTCCCGTGAATAGGACGGGATAATCGCCCTCGGGGGTCATAAGAGGCACCTTAGTCGCCCCCCTCCAAGTCGCACTCGAGGA
>DAIRWA010000143.1:0-4764 GCA_036802545.1 Bacillota bacterium
CCGATAGTACCGACGTTTACGTGGGGCTTCGTCCGTTCGAATTTCTTCTTAGCCATTTCGTGCCTTATCCTCCTTTGCTAGAACACCCACAAACCTTAATTTCTGTCTAAATACCGCCCTGTCCTAAATATTTGGCGACGACCTTTTCCGCCTCAGCGGGCGGGACTACGTCGTAGCCGGCAAACTGCATAGTGTAAGTACCGCGTCCCTGGGTCCTGGACCTAAGGTCCGTAGCGTAACCGAACATGGCCGAGAGGGGGACCTCGCCTTCCACAATCTCGTATGTCTCTCTCGACTCCAAACCCTGAATGTGCCCTCGCTTACTGTTCAAGTCCGCCAACACTTCACCCAGGTAATCCGAAGGCGTAGATACCTCAACCTTCATGATAGGCTCCAATAGCACGCACTTGGCCTTAGATAAGGCAGCCTTCACCGCCATGGAACCTGCCACCTTAAAAGCCAACTCGGAAGAGTCAACATCATGGTAAGAGCCGTCAACGAGGGTGACTTTGACGTCAACCACCGGGTTGCCCACTATAGAGCCGCTCTCCAAAGACTCCTTAACCCCGGTCTGAACGGCAGGAATAAACTCAGTTGGTATCGCCCCGCCTTTGATAGCCTCCTCAAATACAAGCCCGCTTCCTCTGGGCAAGGGTTCCACCTTGATCTTTACGTGCCCGTACTGGCCATGGCCTCCGGTCTGTCTCACGTACTTGCCCTCGCCATCAATAGGCTCAGAAATCGTCTCTTTGTAGGCGACCTGAGGGCGACCGACAGCCGCCTTGACTCCAAACTCCCGCAGAAGTCTATCGGAGATGATCTCCAAGTGCAATTCTCCCATACCTTCGATGAGAGTCTGGCCGGTCTCTTGGTCGGTCTTAAATGTAAAGGTCGGGTCCTCTTCAGTCAGTTTCACCAAAGACGCCGACAATCTGTCTTGGTCCGCGCGCGTCTGAGGCTCTATGGCCACAGAAATGACGGGCTCTGGAAAAGCGATGGACTCTAGCACTATCGGGTGCTTTTCATCGCAAAGGGTGTCGCCCGTGGCCGTAAACTTGAGAGCTACGGTGGCCACGATGTCTCCTGTGGAGACCACCTCCACGTCCTCCCTATGATTGGCGTGCATCAGGAGAATCCTCTGAATCCGCTCGTTCTTCCCCTTGCTGGAGTTGAACACGTACTGCCTCGTAGTCATAGTCCCCGAGTAAACCCTGAAATAAGTCAGGCGTCCAACGTAAGGGTCGGTCATAACCTTAAAGGCCAAAGCGCTGAAAGGCTCCTCGTCAGACGGTTTGCGAGAAAGAACCTTGGCACCGTCCATGCTGAGTCCTTCCACCGGGGGAACTTCCAGAGGCGATGGAAGATAATCGACTATGGCGTCCAAGAGTCTCTGAACGCCCTTGTTCTTAAACGACGAACCACATAAGCAGGGAACGATGCTGTTTTCTATGGTGCCTTTCCTTAGGGCCTTCTTGATCGAGTCCTCCGAGACCTCACTTCCGCCAACATAGGCCTCCAAAATACTGTCGTCAAAATCCGAGGCGGCGGAGATGAGTCTCTCACGATAATCCTCGTAGAGTTCATGCATCTCGGAAGGTATGGAAGCCTCCTCGATTTCCAGCCCCATATCGTCTTTCCAGAAGTAAGCCTTGCCCGTTACGACATCGATAACGCCCCGAAACTGGTCCTCTGAACCGATGGGAAGCGCCAACACCACCGGGTTGGCTCCCAACTTAGACTCAATCATGCCATAAGCTCGGTAGAAATCAGCACCAACCGCATCCATCTTGTTGATGTAGGCGATCCTTGGAGTCTTGTAGCGATCGGCTTGCCGCCAGACTGTCTCTGACTGGGGTTCGACACCACCCTTAGCACAGAAAATCGCGACAGCGCCGTCTAACACGCGTAAACTGCGTTCCACTTCGGCTGTGAAGTCAACGTGCCCTGGCGTATCTATAATATTGATTCTAATATCTTTCCAGTGGCATGTCGTAGCGGCAGAGGTAATCGTTATTCCACGCTCCTGTTCTTGAACCATCCAGTCCATGGTGGCGGAGCCTTGATCAACCTCGCCCATCCGGTGCACCTTGCCCGTGTAGAACAAAATCCGCTCTGTTGTCGTGGTCTTTCCGGCATCAATGTGAGCCATGACTCCAATATTCCTGAGTCTCTCTATCGGAAAAGCTGCTTGCGGCATCGAATTCCCCCCTTTCTCTTAGAAAATCAAAGACAGTTTTCTACCACCTGTAATGAGCGAAAGCCCTATTGGCTTCGGCCATACGGTGCATGTCTTCTTTACGTTTCACGGTAGACCCGGCGTTGTTCGCGGCATCCAGAATCTCGCCCGCAATCCGGTTTTCCATCCCGCGCTCGCTCCTGGCTCTTGCGAAGTCAACTAACCAGCGGATGGCCAGAGACATCCTGCGTTCGCTTCGGACTTCCATAGGAACCTGATAGGTCGCACCGCCGACGCGCCGAGCCCTTACCTCCAAGACCGGCATGGCGTTCTTGATCGCCGTATCCAGCACTTCAATAGGATCCTTACCGGTCTTCTCTTGAATGACGTCCATGGCGTCGTACATGAGCTTACGGGCGACAGCCTTCTCGCCGCCTATCATGATCTTGTTGGTCAGTCTGGCTACCAGCACCGAATTGTACCTCGGGTCCGGTGTCCACTTTCTGGCCGGTGCTCCAGCTCTTCTGGGCATTACATCATTCCTCCGAAAGATTTACTATTTCGGTTTCTTTGCGCCATAGAGAGATCGCCCTTGCCTCCTGTCGGCAACGCCGGCCGCGTCAAGAGTCCCCCTGACGATGTGGTAACGGACGCCCGGAAGATCACGTACACGACCGCCCCTCACCAAGACTACCGAGTGTTCTTGCAAATTGTGTCCGACTCCGGGGATATACGCGCTAACCTCTAAACCGTTTGAGAGGCGCACACGCGCGATTTTCCGCAGAGCCGAGTTCGGCTTCTTAGGTTGCGTAGTCCGCACAACAGTGCATACTCCCCGCTTAAAGGGGTTTCCGCGTAGGGCGCGCGACTTTGACTTTTCTTTAATCACTTTCCTACCCTGACGGACCAGCTGATTAATCGTCGGCAATTTCTAACCCCCTTCATACCGTAAGACTTTTACTCGCTACTTTCCAAAGCCGCCTTCAGGACGGCACACGCCGCGGCGCCGACCCGCAGACCGCAAAACTCGCCAAGTTCTTTCATGGTCGCGGCGTACTCTACCTCGATGCCCTTTTTCCTACAGACCTCGAGGAGGTTCCGCACGACGCGCTCTTCCGCGTCCCTCGCCACTAGTACCTTGAGGGCAGAATCATTGTGGAGCGCCTTCTCGACAGCCTTTACTCCGGCAACGCGCTCCTCAGAGCGCCTCTTTCTGATCTCTCTTCTAGAGGCGGGGCTAAAAGACAACACTAATCCCCCCTGCGCCAAAAAACGCACCTACGTAGTTTAGCATCGCCTAGATCCGGTGTCAACAATCTCCGAAATAGCACTTACTTAGGGATCTAGAACATGTCTATCCATCATTGGACCCAATGTGGCGGTCGCCTTTGCGACGACCCTCGCGGCCTCCCTGCCTACGACGGCTGACGTTAACCGCATGTCCGAGGATTTCGGAATCCCTGTCATATCTCTCCAGGATTCCGGGGGACCTTCCGAATATGCGGTGGAGAACAACGGAGTAAGCCCTGTCAAAATAGAAACCCTCGTAGGATGCCTGCATAAACCCGGGCGCTTTCCTGTTAAGCCAGGAAAACACCCTCCCGCGGTTCGCGACCAACAAGATGCCTCCGCCGGTCGCAAACAACGACAGATACAAGGCGGGACTGGCAAGCGTCTCTTCGACCAAATATCCCACGCTGATTTCGTGAGTGTAGTGGCCGAGGGAATGCGCTACCCCCCTGCTTTGAACGCCGATAAGTAACCACGATGTGAACGTGCCCGCCGCGAGGACGATCATTGGAATGAGCACAAGCGGATGGGCCTCTTTCGCGTCCGCTACGGCCTGGGAGATCTCCCCCTTGAATACTGAGAGATAGGCCTTCCATGAATAGGTGAAAGTCGTTATGGCCCCCAGCACGGCTATGCCCAACTGGATGTACGCCTTGTGCTCCAACGCGGCGGCGAAAATCATATCCTTGGAGAAAAACCCGCTGAAGAGCGGCACCCCAGACAGACCCATTACTCCTAAGAGGACCAAGATTCTTGTTAGAGGCATCTTTTCCCCGACACCGCTCATGTCCCCTATTTCCTTGGTTCCGCTTTCGTGGATAACGGCGCCCGCCGCCATAAACAACAACGCCTTGAACACGGCATGGGACACAAGGTGAAACTGGCTGGCGAGCACGCCGCCGGTCCCCAAGGCGAAGAACATGTAGCCTATCTGGCTCATAGTCGAATACGCCAACATCTTCTTGAGATGCCTCGCCGCAAGGGCATCGAGTGCCCCAAGGATTAGTGTCGCCACACCCACCCACATAACCGTCTTGGCCCAGCCCGGCACATCTTTAAACGCCGGGTACATTCTGGCGAGAAGAAATACTCCCCCATTAACCATGGTCGCCGCGTCGATCAAAGCCGACGAAGATGACGGCGATTCCATAGCGTCCGGGAGCCATACTTGCATCGGGATCTGAGCCGATTTCCCTATTGCCCCAAATAACATGAAAAAGGCGGCCACGGTCAATGCCGCTCCTGGAATGGAACCATCCTGGGCCCTTACGATAATCGCCCCGATATCAAAACTGTGA
>DAIRWA010000144.1:0-4729 GCA_036802545.1 Bacillota bacterium
GACAGTGGACCCTAAGAGAATCTATCAACTGAAATCCTTCGTGCACAACTCCAGCGAGTTTGCCGACACCGAGCACTTCTTTCAATACGACCCGTGGGATGGCTTGGGTGTGCTACGCAAAGGTCCTGATGGCTGTGTATTTGAACCGTACAAGAAAAAAACTCTGAGTCAGACCGCCCTATCATCCAGGATTAGGCCTGAGGGAGCGACCGAGATTCCACAGCTTAAAGGCATACTCAAAGAGATAGACGGATTTCTAAAAACCTCGTCGACAGTGTTCATTCTTCAAAACCTATCTGAAGTGAGGGAAGCGGAAACCGGCTTCCAGGCCGCGTTGCGCGCATGGGCCCTCGACCCGCAGATACTGGCAAAGGGCTCCACCATTATCGTGCTTACCTCAGACGTCTCTAAGATCATGGACGACTTCACCAAGGAGTTTGTCGTCGTGATCCCCGTGGACCCGTCCAGCGATGAGGAACGAGGGAACCTCATCCAGGTAGTGGGCGAGGAACTGGGCATCGAACTCGACACGTCCAAGATCGAAGCGGCCAGTGTGTCGCTTTCCGGTCTTAACCTGCATCAGATAGAAAGCATCCTTCTGGAATCATATCAGCGGACCAAAGACTTTACCCCTGACATCATGAAAGAACTAAAGTCCGACATGGTTAAGCGCTCAGGTGTGCTTGAGGTCCGCGATCCGAACGTCAGTTTCAAAGACATCGGAGGCTACCACGCCATAAAGGATTTTGTCACCAAGTACATCATTAACGTGCTGAGGAAACCCGAACGGGCTCGCCACTTTGGCTTGGGTTTGCCAAAAGGCCTACTGTTTTTTGGTCCGCCCGGAACGGGCAAGAGTCTCTTCTCAAACGCGTTGGCCAGCGAAGTCCAGTTGCCTTTCATCAATCTTGTGACCGAGAACATCTATTCGAAGTGGCTGGGCGAATCTGGCCAGAATATGAAGAACGCCATTATGCTTGCGGAGAAGATGTCGCCTGCCATCGTGTTTGTGGACGAAATCGACCGTTTTGGAAAGCGCTCGAGCACGTCGGCCGGGTCCGCGGAAGAGGAGACACAGAGGGTGTTCTCGCAGTTCCTCGAGTGGCTGGGCAGCCCGGATAGGGAGGCCATTATCGTTGGAACCACCAACGTCCCCGAACATCTGGACGAGGCATTCTTGCGGGCGGGAAGGTTCGACTACAAGATACCTTTTCTGTACCCCGGCCCCCAAGCCCGTCTAGAGGTGCTCATGGTTCACTTAGGTCATTCGGGAGGAGGAAAGCGAACTCCTGTTCCCATGGACGTTCCTCCCGAAAAGGTGGCCGAGTTCCTGGAGGAAGCCGTTGTTCCCCTCACCGCCAACTTCTCCGGTGCCGAACTGGAGGAATTGGTGACCAGGGCAAAGAGGTTGGCTTTTGACAAGGAGCGAGATAGGTTGCACGGAGAAGACCTTCTCTTGGCCACTAAAACGTTCCGAATCGATCTTGCGGCTAGAAAGAGGACTATCACCATGTGCATGAGCCAGGCCCGCAAGTTCACCGACGATCAGACCTTCCTTGACGCTATTGAACAAGAGAACAAAGTGTACGAGAATGAAGAGGCAGCGACAGCCGGATTCGATTGATCGAGCAATTATCTGGATACATATAGAGGAGGGGACCAAGTGAAGGAGAAAGTCGCTCAGGTCTTGGATCAGATCAGACCATCTCTTAAGGCTGACGGTGGAGACGTTGAATTGGTTGATATTAGCGACGACGGCATCGTCAGGGTGAAACTTGTGGGGAGCTGCGGTAACTGCCCGTTCGCGATGATGACCCTGAAGTCGGGAATTGAGCGAGTCATGAAGCAGGAGATACCCGAAGTTAAGGAAGTCAAGGCGGTAGGGCTGACAGAGTAATTCGCCGGTGCGTCAGTGCTCTTATGAGAGTCACCCTTGCGGCGGACGTCTAGGGTTTAGATAGCAATAGGATAGCCGGGAGTTAACGCACTGTGCGTTTTCACCCGGCTAGTCTTTTTAGAGGAGCTCTTTTCAAAGAACGCCGGCGGGCGCGATTTGGCCTCGTTCACCAAGTCCTGCGAGGCGGCATATAAATGTTCTAGCCAACAGGCATTCTTTGTCCTCAATGAAAGGAGGGTAATAGCTCTGGATACCCTCGAAGTAAAGCGAGAGGAATTACGGTTAGAGGAAGTGGTGGGGGAGGGTACTTCTCAAGTCATCGTCACCCAACCGGTGACTGTGCCCGAGGAGAAACCCCCGGTCAGGTCGGTCATTGACTTTGTCGCCAAGACTCGGATCGAAAAGGTGACGGTCTTGCCGGGTAAAGTCGTGGTTGACGGCGTCATTGAGTTCGCCATCATCTACGAGGCCACTGCTGAGACTCAGACAGTGCACGTGTTCCATGCTGAGGTTCCGTTCAGCACTTTCGTGGAAATCCCAGGTGTGGAACCCGGAATGACTGCTACACCTACCCTGACCATCGAGCACGCGGTATTCCAGGTCAGCCCGGATGGCAGAACGGTTACCATCCGAGCCGTGGCCGCTCTCTCAGTTCGCGTGACTCAGACTGTCATTATCGACGTGGTGACCGACGTTTGGGGCGTCCCCGGCCTAAAGGTGACTAAAGAGATGGTCAGTGCCGAGACGGTCTTAGGGGATCGCGAGTCGCAACAGGTGGTAAGAGAAAGCGTGCAGTTGCCGGAAGCAAAGCCTGACGCCGCCAGGGTAATCGATTACGTGGCTACCGTTCAGGTGAATTCGACGACCGTCTTACCCAACAAGGTGATCGTCAACGGGATAATCAGCTTGCGAGTTATCTACGAAGCGGCGGTGCCGGTCCAATCGGTTCACGTGGCTCACTTTACCATACCGTTTGAGGCCTTCGTTGAGATTCCGGGCGCTCAGCCGGGAATGACCGTAGTCGCTGACGCGGAGGTTGAGTTTATCTCCATCGATGTTGGATCCGACGGGCGGACTCTGATGGTTCGCATTATCCTGAAGGTAACCGGCAAAGTGATCAGCGTCAGGAAAATCCAGGTTGTCACCGCTGTAGCCGGAGTCCCGGGCCTGATCGTACTCAAGGACCTTGTCCGTGTGCAGGAAGTCTTGGGCGATGATAAGCAGCAGGGCATCGTAAGAGAGCTCATTGACATCCCCGATGAGAAGCCCAATGCAGCTTCTATCTTGGACTTCAGCTCTACACCGGAGGTTCGCAGGGTAATTGTAGCGCCCGGAAAGGTCATCGTCGACGGCGCCATAGCACAGAGGATCATCTACGAGGCTTTGGACGATCCAACTCAGCAAGTGCACACACTGCACTACACTATCCCGTTCTCTGAGTTCGTGATACTTCCGGAAGCGAAGCCCGGTATGGTAGCAAGGGTTAATATCGCGGTTGAGCACGCCAATTTCGAGATCCCGCCGGCAGGAGATCCGATCCTCGTAACTAAGGTCATTCAGGTGTCCGCCAGAGTGTTCCGCACAAGGCTTGTGCACGTAGTGGTCAAAGTGGACCTCAAACACGACCACATGCCGGCTTGTTCTGGAGTCATCACCGGAAACCTAGTCAACGTCAGGCAGGGGCCCGGGACCACCTACGCGGTAATCGCCCAGTTGAACATGGGCGCAACAGTGGCGGTCTTGGAAGTCTCGCCGAGTTGGATCAGAATCAAGCTGCCTAACGGGCGTGAAGGATGGGTATCGGCGCAGTATATCAGACACGACTGCAAACCGTTGCCTCTAGGGTAAGAAAGCCAGTCAAAGGGCTCAATGTCCGGCACTCTCGGGGGTGCCGGATTCTTTTTGGGTGTTGGCGGTCTTGGTTCGGTGCTCTGACCTGCTTGAAGAGAGCAATAAGGCTGAATTTAAATGAGTTGCACTTATCTGAAACGTGTGTTACGATGCGGCTAGAGAAGACTACAAATTGCCAAAATCGAGAATCAAGGCGACCATTCACCGTTCTAGAAGGCGTATCGCGCCCCGCGTACCGATGCAGCATGGCTGATTCGTGCGGACAGTCAGATTCGGATCTCGGTGCGTTTGATACACGTGGGGCAATAGACAGGACGACTATTAGAGTCATGATAGGTCAGAAATCGGGTGCTAGTGAGAACGATCATGTCCCAAATACAAGGAGGTAATTCCTGTGCGAAGAAATCGATGGAAGCTGTTGGCCCTTGTGGTGGGTGCTGCCTTACTTCTTCCCGTGTCCATGGCGCTAGCTGACTACGCCGTTGGCCCTCGCGGAAGAGTATGGGGCGAGAGCGAGCTCATGAAGAACACCCCTACCTCAGCGAAGTACTGGGGAAGAACATCGGTAGGCCCCGACGACTTCCCAGACGAAATGTGGATTTACCTAGACCTGTTCAAGGGTGGGGAGTGGATTGGGCCAGGATTCGATAGGCCGGCATTGCCAGGCGTGCGCTTCGTTTCAGGGAGCTATGAGCCCACCACATCCTTACCTGGTGAATGGCAAGGATGTGCGTGGCACTATGCGTACTGGATTCCTGAGATTCTTGAGGACGCTTGTTCCACTTATGACCCTCCAATACCGTCAGGTCGCGCGTCCCCAGTGAGTGAGTACCTTGACTGCTACGCCGAAAGAAATGAAGAGGTCACGGATTGGCATAGGGTAAACTACCTGGGCATGACGGAGGCCCTGCAGGAACTTCTCGGGGCATCAGCGGGTATCTCATTAGACAGAACGTTTCACATGGAATTGCGTTCGTACAT
>DAIRWA010000145.1:0-4690 GCA_036802545.1 Bacillota bacterium
TTTGCGACGAGAGACTTACTACTTCCCAGGCGGAAAAAGAAATGATAGGCTTGGGAAAGTCTCGCAGAAGACGGCGTATGACCATTGATGAAGCTGCGGCCGTCCTAATACTCGAAAGTTATATGACCAGTGTTGCTGCCGCGACCAAGGGCAAAGACGAAGGGCTGTGAATTCTTATGGATAAAGACAAAAAGGGACACGAAGTATCCTCCGACCCAGAGACAGAAGATGCAGGAGTAGTAGTGCTCGTGGATGAGGATGGCAAAGAGTCCCGGTTCAGGATATTATTTGACTCGCTATTTGTTGAAGATACCCAATATGTAGTATTAATGCCCGCCGATGATGAGGAAGCCTTGGAGCCCGAGATAGTAATCTTGCGCGTGGCGGAGAATCGCGGCGGCGAAGGAATCCTCGTGACCATTGACAGCGATGAAGAATGGGTTGAAGTCCTGAAGGCATTTGAAGAGATGGACGTCGAAGAAGCGTTGGGCGATGTAGAAGTCCTTCTGGACGACACAGAAGAGAGAAAGCCTCCAAGACACTAAAGGGCTATCTTGAGGAGAATCCGAGAAGAGGCATGAAGAAATACTGGGCAGGTTTTCTGTTGTTGTTCTGTTTGGCGGCAGTATCCGGGGTCGCCTATCTGGCGTCTTGCCCTTTGCCTGCTGACGGGCATCCGATAACGGTGACGGTGCCCGAAGGATTTTCCACCGCCCAGGTCGCCGATCTCCTGTACCGATACGAAATAATCAGAAACCCTCTCTTTTTCCGGGTCTTGTCCAGGTTAATGAAGATCGACGGCATGATTCAAGCGGGAGAGTTCGTTTTTGAGCCCGGTATTTGGGCGTGGGACTGCGCTCGGAGCCTTCTTCAGGGAAGAGCTATCTACTACACCTTGACCGTTCCTGAAGGCTTTACGGTGGAGGGCATAGCCGAGTTAATTGAAAGCAGAGGTTTTGGATCCTCAGTCGAATTTCTAGAAGAGGCTAAAGACGTATCTCTCTTGCCCAAGTTCATCTCCACAGACCGCCTGGACGAGATCAGATACCCTCTTGAAGGTTACCTGTTTCCCGACACCTATCACATTCGCGAGGGCATGTCCGAGCGCGAGATCGCGGTGATGATGCTTAATCGTTTCGCTCAGGTATTCGATAAGAACCTCTTGGATAAAGTCGACGACATGGGAATGACTCCTCATGAAGTTTCCACTCTGGCGTCCATCGTGGAAAAGGAGGCGTACGTCCCGTCAGAGCGCGCGACTATAGCCGGAGTCTTCCTGAATAGGCTCGAAATATCCATGACTTTGGGGGCTTGCCCTACCGTCCTGTACGCTATAAACAAGCCCCAGGGCCCGCTTCTCATTAAGGAGACCGAGGTGGATTCTCCTTATAACACGTACAAGTACGGCGGTCTTCCTCCGGGCCCCATCTCCAGTTTCGGGCTCGCTTCATTGGAGGCCGTCCTGAACCCCGAAACGGTTCCCTACCTCTATTTTGTGGCAAAGGATGACGGGTCCCACGCGTTTGCCCAAACCCTCTCCGAACATAATCGCAATATAGCGCTTTACCAGGGTAATTAGCTCAACTCTGTATAGCCCAATCCCCTTCCTTGGCATTCTAGCCAAGTGAGAATAGCCATGTGAGGAAGGGATCTCAACATGACCGCAACTCGTCTATGCCTCGTTGCCATTGTTTTCATCGCCGTGTGCGCAGTGTCACTCGGTGCCGATGTCCCCCAATGTTTCGCAGTACCGGAGCATCGCTTGGCAGCTCCTCAAAGCTGGTGGGACGAGGTAGATCTGCTTTGCCGGGTGATCATGGGAGAAGCCACAGGGGAGCCTTTCACAGGTCAGGTCGCCGTTGGCGCTGTAATGCTAAATCGCGTAAGGAGCCCCCAGTTCCCCAGCACCCTCGCGGGCGTCGTTTATGAAGTGGATGCCTTCGAGTCGGTAACCAACGGGCTTGTATGGTCTAGGACGCCCTCGGAGAGCGAAGTACGAGCCGCTGAACTGGCACTAAACGGCTACGACCCTACTTCCGGCTGCCTATTCTTCTGGAACCCAAGTAAGCCTGTGAGCCCATGGATTTGGAGCCGCCAAATCGTGGTGACCATAGGTAACCACGTCTTCGCCTACTAGCAATAACGGCCATTAAGGAGGCGTTTTACATGAAGTGGAACCTCGGCAGAATAGCCGCCGCCGTGCTGGGCCTAATAACCGTCCTCGCGCTCGTATTCGGAGCAAACCAGTATCGGCAGGCAGAGACCGCGCAGCTAGCCATAACGGGCATGCAGCAGCGTGCGATGTTCAGCCTAATCTCTCACGTGGAAAACATGGAGGGATGCTTGGCCAAAGTACGAGCCGCCTCGACCCCGGGCCAACAAACAACGTTTCTCACCGCGACCTGGTCCCACGCTCAAGCTGCCGCGGAAAATTTGGGGCAGTTTAGCATGGCCGTCACGGACTTAACCGCGGTGAGGCAGTTCGTGTCAAGGATTGGCGACTACAGTCTAGTGTTGTCCCAAAAAGTCGCCCGGGGAGATCAAGTGACACAAGCCGAGTGGGATGAGCTCCGGCGACTTGAGGACTCTACAAAGGACTTGGCCGGGGTCTTGTCCGACATGGGCCGTTCGGCGTTAGCATCGGGAAGTCGGATTGGCAAGGCCAGTCTTACAGGCCTGTTCTTGGGCGCTTCACGAACTGACGATTGGCTGAATCAGGGGTTTTCGGAAATCGACACAATGACTCAGAGTATACCTTCACCCCTGTATGACGGGCCATTCTCTGAACCGAACCAAGCAGCTTTGACGCTTGCCAGGCCCGGAGCTCCCGTAGACATGGAGACAGCCAAAAGCATCGCAGGGTCATTTATCGGCACGGGCGAGGCTTTCCAGTCGGTCAGGCTTGAGGATTCTGAGGGAGCGATACCCTGCTTTCTGGTAACCCACAAGAGAGCCGATGGTACAGAGGCGACGAGTGCGGTGGCCAAACAAGGCGGCGCCGTCGTCTGGCACACGGACTCATTTCGGCAGACCCTAATGCGGCCCTCGGCAGTCCTTACTTTAGCCCAGAATGTTGAGGGCGCAAGACAGGCAGCAAGGAATTTTCTTTCGTCCAAGGGCTTCCAATCCATGGCGGAGACCGGTTGGAGGAGACCGGGCGCAGACTCAGGGCGCATAATCTTCGCGTTCGCGCCTGAGACGACCGTCGGCCAAGGCAATACTGCCGAAGTCTGCAGGTTGTATCCTGACCTCGTCAAGGTCGAAGTGTCTGAGGGCGATGGGAGAGTAATGTCCTTCGACCAAAAAGGGTACCTGACGTCCAACGACCACCCGACTCGCGCCTTGCGCGCGCCGCTCATTTCGGAAAGAGAGGCCAGAGAGACCTTGAAAGACGATCTGCGGGTCCAGGGCCAAGGGCGGCTATGCGTCATCCCCATGCTCCCCACAAGAGAAGTCATGGCCTGGGAGTTCAACTGCAAAGAAGGGGAGGACACATACCTCATCTACGTCAACGCCATGAACGGGCATGAAGAGGCCATCTTCCAGGTGCTAGAAAGTGAAGAGGGGTCTTTGACCACGTAAAACCCTGTCGAATACTCGGGCTTTGACAGAGGTATGCTAGTTATCGGTTCTGAAGGGAGGTGAGGGGTATTGCCGCTAACCCAGCTTGAGACCTGGTATCTCAACGAGAGCATAAAGGGAGAGACTCTTTTCTGCCAGAAACTCGCCGCGTACGAGAGCCAAGTCCAGGATGCAGAGCTGAGGGGGCTCATCCAAAACCTCCGAAAGACTTGCCTTCGCCACGTAGAGATCCTGGCGAGTCACGCACAATGACGAAGACGCATTTCCCATCTGTAGATAGGAGGTAGGTTAGAGATTTGGCGCAAATGACGGAAACGTCAGGCGGTAATCTAAGCGACAAAGAGATCGCCGAAGACCTCCTGACCAGCAAGAAGTACTTGTCCAACTATTACTACGCCCCGGCGATTCTAGAGTCCAGCAAGGAAGAAGTCCGTTCAGCGTTTCGTGAGGTACACAGCGACGTTCAACAAGAGGCAAAGGAGATCTTTGATTACCTTAACATGAGGGGTTGGTACAACGTGCGGCAAGCAGACGGGCAGTCGATCAATGATCTGAGGAACACGGCGAACCAGTCGCGCCAAGTAGTCCAGAATCTATCAGGGAGCGGGCAAGGGTCTTCAATGGGCAGCGGGAGTACGGGACAGTGGACCGGAACTCAATACGGAGAGGGCCAAAGCGGAATGGGCCCCTCAAGTCTGTCACAGGGCGTAAGCTGGGGAGGTCAGCCCAGCCACATGAGCGCCGGCATAGGTACGCAGAACTTTGGCTCGGGCGTTTATCAGGGATATTCGCAGCAGGGGAACCTGCCGTCGTGGACCAGAGGCACAAGTCTTCAAGGCCAGCAGTTTTCAAGCCAGGGGAACCCTAGCGGACAATGGACGGGAACTCAATATGGAGAGGGCCAAAGCGGAATGGGCCCCTCAAGTTTATCCCAAGGCGTAAGCTGGGGAGGCCAGCCCAGTCACATGAGCGCCGGCATAGGTGCACAGAGCTTTGGTTCCGGCGTTTACCAGGGATATTCGCAGCAGGGGAACCTGCCATCGTGGACCAGAGGCTCAGGTCTTCAAGGTCAGCAGAGCTCAAGCCACGGTATCTCTGGCGGAGGATG
>DAIRWA010000146.1:0-4629 GCA_036802545.1 Bacillota bacterium
ATGGATGGCATCATGGACATGGTGGAGATCAAGAAGGACGGTCCCCTGCCCAAGGCCGTGCGCGAACTGGCTGAAAGGGCGGTATTATACCTCGAGGAAGTAAAGGAGATGGGTTACTTCCGTTCAGTCGAGGAAGGCATGTTCGTGGATTCAGGGCTCTATCCCGAAAGAAACGGGGATGGCATCAAGAGGGATCCTATGGGCGGCGTCGCGGTAAGCAGCATAGTGCCGAGGGACAAGGATTACTTGGCCCCCGTGTGTCACCATTTCGGCTACAACAACCTGCCCAATGACATAGACAAGCCGTGCAGTCTCGTCGACGGGTGCACCCTGTGCAAACCGGAGAAGATCGTGTACATCGACGAGTTGGATCCCGAGGATAACGTGAACCGCAGGTACGAGCCGATGGCCAAGGAACTTGCGACCGGGGCGATCAAGCCGGAAGTGCAGTGGGCTAACGACGGATATCTGACCCTCACATTGTTTATCGCCGAAAACGAGCGGATCGCCGAGTACGCGGCTTTGGAAATGGCGCGGAAGCTTGGATTAGAAGAGCCTGAGGTGATCCACAAGGGGATCTCGCACCCTGCGGAAGGGACCCTGGTGGAGGTGAAGGCTAGACTTCCATTTTCCATAGACAAGAGCACCCTTAAGATACCCGAGAAGCCTAAGGTGATGTCAGAAGATGAGGTTCGCGAGGATATCAAGGCGAATCCCATGAAAGTCGTTTGCGCCACAGTGGGCGAAGACGAACATTCGGTAGGTATGCGTGAGATCATCGACATCAAGCACGGAGGCATCGAGGGCTTTGGAGTGAAAGCCACCTATCTAGGCACATCTGTGCCCATAGACAAAGTGGTAAACGCCGCCATCGAGGAAGACGCGGATGCCATTTTGATATCTACTATCATCAGCCACGCCGATATCCACAAGAAGAACATGGAGCGTCTAGATAGGTTGTGCAGAGAAATGGGCGTGAGAGACAGGTTCATCTTGATCGGAGGGGGCACTCAAGTCACGGACGACCTGGCGGTGGGAGCAGGGCTCGACGCCGGTTTCGGCCGGGGCACTAAAGGTGTTCACGTCGCCTCGTTCCTTTGCAAGAAGCGTCAGGAGCTGTGGAAAGAGGGAAAAGGAAGATTGCCCTCCGGCAGCGGAAGGTAGGGTTAGAAAATGAAGGTTAACGTCCTTGTCGCGGAGATCGGAAGCACCACAACGGTGGTGAACGCCTTTAACTTGGGCGAAAGCCCCGTGTTCCTGGGTCAAGGTTCATCCGCTACGACTGTCAATGACGGGGATGTGAACCTGGGGCTTTCCGCTGCAGTCGAAGACCTTAACCGAAACCTCACGAAAGCCGGTTTTCCTGTAGGAAGCGGGCTTCTGTACGACCGGATGATGGCGGCATCAAGCGCGGCGGGCGGACTGTCAATGAGCGTGCACGGCTTGGTCTACGACATGACCGTGCGGGCCGCTCGCGAGGCTGCCTTGGGGGCAGGCGCTGTAGTGCGAATGGTAACCGCTGGAGATATGACCGAAGGCGATCTTAACCGCCTTCGGTCAATTAGTCCGAAAATCATCATGCTGGCCGGGGGCGTGGATTACGGTGAGCGGGACACGGCCGTGAGAAACGCCCGTCTCGTAGCACAAAGCGGCTTGGACGCGCCTGTCATCTACGCTGGCAACGTGGTTGCGCGAGAGGAGGTCCGGGACATCCTGGAAGGGGCCGGCCTCAAGGTCTACACCGTGGAAAACGTGTACCCCAGAGTCGATGAGCTCGTAGTTGAGCCGGCAAGAGCGGTCATCCAGAAAGTCTTCGAAGAACACATAACCAGAGCTCCCGGTATGGACAAGATTCGGGATATGGTGGATGGGCCCATTATGCCAACACCGGGTGCCGTGATGGAAGCGTGCAAGATGCTTCATCCCGTACTCGGAGACCTTGTCGCTATCGATGTCGGCGGGGCGACCACGGACGTGCATTCAGTGGCTAAAGGAAGTCCTGAGATCCAGTCCATCCTCGAGGATCCTGAACCCTTCGCCAAAAGGACGGTTGAGGGCGACCTGGGGATCTACGTGAATGCTCGCAATGTTTACGAACAGGTCAAAGACCGAGCAACCCAGGACCTGGGCTTTGATCCGGAACCTGTTCTCGCGAATCTTCAGGCTATACCGATCCTGTCCGAGGAAGTCCAGATGGTAGTCTACTTCGCGAAATACGCCACGGAGGTCGCTTTTTCAAGACATGCGGGACGCATTCGCCACTTGTACGGCCCGTCGGGTAGGCAAATGGTGGCTGCCGGGAAGGATCTTACAAGCGTAAGGACGCTAATTGGAACCGGAGGGCCTCTCGTCAGGCTTCCCGGGGGAGAGGGCGCGCTCGCGGACTTGGTCGGGCAGGGCCCCGGCAGGGAACTCTATCCCAAAGACGCCAGAGTCTTCTTGGACAAGCATTACATAATGGCGTCTTGCGGTGTGCTCTCGAAGGAGTTTCCGGATGAGGCAGAGAAGATCCTTCGCTGTAGCCTGGAGTGAGAAGGTGATAAATAGACCCAATACTTTTATTTGTGTTTGCGTTTGACGCAAGCGTCGTCTATTGTTTGATAACTGGAGTATCACCCTAATAGTGCTATTCAGGCTTGACTAAACGGTCAGAACGTCACGGCAAGAGGGGTGAAACAACTGCAAGATTTCATCATTAAGAACGTACGCATTATAGACGGTACCGGAGCGCCCTATTTTCACGGGGAAGCGGCTGTGAGGGATGGGTTCATTACCCAGACCTGCAGAAAAGCTTTTGGCGACGCCGTGCGCGTGATCGATGGGCGCGGGATGATTCTTGCCCCAGGATTTATAGATTCTCACAGCCACTCCGATGTCACATGGTTTTTCGATCCTCGCGGCGAATCTAAGCTCATGCAAGGTGTAACCACCGAGGTTAACGGGCAGTGCGGCGGTTCCGCGGCGCCCGTTACTGAGAAGAGGAAAGCGGCCCAAGTGGCCTCTGAATCCAATGAGGATTTAAGGACATTTCCCACTTTTGCCGCATACATGGATGCTTTGGAGCGAAATGGCGTTGGACTGAACATCGCGCCCTTGGTAGGTCACGGCGTAGTGCGGAGTTCCGCCATGGGGTACGAAGACCGCAGGCCGACGCCCTCCGAACTGAACGAGATGAAAGGCTTCATAGTAGAAGCAATGGAGGCGGGAGCCTTCGGTTATTCCTCGGGCCTCATATACCCGCCTAGTTCATATGCGAAGACCGATGAGTTGATCGAGCTCGCTAAAGCAATGGCCCCGTACGGGGGCATCTATGCGACTCACATGCGTAACGAAGGCGCGAACCTTCTAGAGTCGGTGCAAGAGGCCATTACCATCGGCCGCGAAGCAGGTATAAGAGTACAGATCTCACATCACAAGGCGACCGGCACTGAAAAAGTCTGGGGCCTGGTCAATGACTCTCTCAAGATGATTGAGCTAGCTAGGGAGCAGGGACTAGATGTGCAGTGTGACCAGTACCCATACACCGCTTCGGCGACTTCCTTTGCCACCAACATTCCGGCATGGGCCCATGAAGGCGGTCCAAAGGCCCTTCTTGGTCGACTGAAACACCCTGAGAGCTCGGCAAGAATCAAAGAAGAGTGGGAGGCCAAGCGAAAGGACGGGGGCTGGTCGCATCTCATGATTGCCAGCGTCGCTTCGGCTAGGAATCGGTTTGCACAGGGAAAGCGTGTTCCGGAGGTAGCTGAGATATGGGGTATCCCGGAGGTGGATGCCGCAGTCCGGTTGCTCATTGAGGAGGAGCTTCAGGTCAGAGAGGCGGATTTCGGAATGTGCGAGGAAGACGTCAGGACCGTGATGAGGCATCCCTGTGTGATGATCGGATCTGATGCTAGCGCCACAGCGCTGGACGGGCCACTCGCGAAGGGGTTCCCGCATCCAAGAACCTTCGGGACTTTCCCAAGAGTACTCGGCAAGTACGTGAGGGAAGACAAGGTTCTGCCTTTGGAACAGGCGGTGTTCAAGATGACCGGCATGCCCGCGGCAAGGCTGCATATATGGGATCGCGGCGTCATTCGTCCGGGAGCACGCGCAGACCTGGTACTGTTCGACCCTGACACGATAGTCGATACCGCCACGTTTGCGGTGCCTTGTCAGTATCCTAATGGCATTGAATGGGTGATGGTTAACGGTGTGATGGCAATCGAGGATGGCAGACACACAGGTAAGATCGCGGGGCGCGTACTGCGCCGGTCGTTCTAGTTTGAAGTGCGTCGAGAGTGGCGACAAGCTGTCAAAATATCCGACGCTCACAGGTCAGCTCATCTGTCTAAGTCCTGCCCAACACGATTAATCCGAGGTATGCCGGTTTGGCACAATAGCTGCTACTAAATATCAGAAATGAGGGGGTGAAATTAAGAAGAGGGTTTTTGGTTTTCAGTGAAGCCGATTCATGCTGACCCGAAGAAGGAGGAGGAAAGGACTTGATTCAAGGCAGAGTATTTACCTTCTGGCTTCTTGCGTTATTCGTCGGAATTATGCTGTATTCGATGCAAAAAGCCAAATCAGGCAAACCGGTCCGGATTCGGCGATTGCCGGCGCTGGACGCGATAGATGAGGCAATGGGCAGAG
>DAIRWA010000147.1:0-4543 GCA_036802545.1 Bacillota bacterium
GACTTTGTCCCCACTCCGCTCGGACAGCGGTAACAATTTCGCCACTGGCGCTATGCAGCGGGGATTTTATCCCCACTCCGTTCTGACAGTGGGGACATTCTCGACATTGGCGCTATGCAGAGGGGATTATATCCCCACTCCGCTCGGACAGCGGTAACAATCTCACCGCTCCCCCTCGACAAGCGGGAGTGTGAAATTCTTTGTGTAAATGGGTTGAGCGTGGCCAGTGGGGTTTTCCGACCCTTGCGGTCGATGGTGTTCCGACATCGAGAGTTTATGTCCTCCTCGCTTTCGACACCGGGAATAGTTGCGTACCTGGTCAAACCCATTACCCATATGATTGACAAAATAGTAACAAGAAAAGAGGTATACCAAAAGAGGAAAATCGTGCCGCACGCCGAAAATGTGGAAAACCAATCGTCAGTCAGACCCGAGACCACTAGGTATACCCATTGAGGGAGGGGCATCGAAGTGAAGAAGTTTCTGTCTGGGTCGCTATCGCTCTTTCTGGTCGTGGTGTTGATCGCGTCGTTGGCCACGGCATTTCTGTCAGGCTGCGGTCCGAAGCCGACGGAGCCGACTGATCCGTCTACGCCACCTACATCGGAGCCGGAACCGATCAAGTTTTGCTTCCTTGCGCACGTTAGCGGTGATGGCGCTGTCTGGGGACAGGCCGAGTCCAACGGCGGCTTACTGGCGGTGGAGGAAATCAACGAGGCTGGCGGCGTTCTGGGCCGTCCGCTTGAACTCATCCTCGCCGATGGACGCGGAAACGCGACCGATGCGGTCAACGCGGTGAAGAAGGTGTTATCGGAGCACGAAGTAGTGGCCATTCTCGGCTCCAACTATAGCGGCGTCAACCTCGCCACGGGTCCCGTCGCTGCCGAGGCGAAGATCCCCCAGGTTTCGTCTTTTGCCACAAACCCAGCGATCACCATCAATGACGACGGCACTGTCAAACCGTGGTCGTTCAGGCTCTGCTTCATAGATCCTTATCAAGGCAAAGTTCTTGCTCACTTCGCAAATATGGAGCTGGAGAAGACCACTGCAGCGGTTCTGTACAACATCAGCGATGACTATTCCATGGGCTTGACCGAGGCCTTCATTGAGGAGTTCGAAAAGCTTGGAGGCGAAATAGTCGGGAAGTGGGCCTTCAAGGACGGAGATGTGGATTTCAGGCCGCAGCTAAGCGAGGTCAAGGCCAAGGATCCTGAAGTGCTGCTGCTGCCTATCTACTACAAAGAGATCGCGCTCATCGCCAAGCAAGCGCGGGAACTAGGGATGGCAGATGTCATATTCATGGGCGGCGATGGCTCATCCGTGAAGATGCTCGAGATGGCCGGACCTGAGCTGCAGGATAGCTACTGGGTGACTCACATGTTCCTAGATGATCCGCCCGTCGCGGCGGTCAACGAGAAGTACACCGCCAGGTTCGGCGCGAGCCCTGAATACGGCAACTTTACCATGGGATACGACATGGTTTATTTCTTGAAGGACGCTATTGAGAGGGCCGGGAAAGCCGAAGGGCAAGCCATAAGAGACGAAATGGAAAGCGCGAAGGATGTTCCACTGGCTCACGCTTCCATCACCCACAATCCGCTAAACAAATCCGCCGTCATCATTCGGGCAGAGGGAATGGAATTCAAGCTGTACTTGAAGTTCGCGCCGTCCGATTAGCGGGGATACGAATGCAGTAGGGTAGGGGCGGGGTAGGGTAGGGGCTGGGGACTGGAAGCAGTATCCGGCCCCGTCCCCAATCTTCACGCCGGGACCTGAGAACCTGCGTGCGTGTGTATCATATCAAGACTCAGATCCGATGCGTACCTAGAAGACAATGGGATAGGTTTGATGCGTACTCGCGCAGCATGCCTGCATACTGGCCGTTATGTGTTCTTGGAACGAACGGGTGGGGCAGTCTGGCCATGTGGATGGCGGCCTGGCTTCACACCACCGCGCGCACCTGAAGGACGGCAAGCAAGTCAGGGGTGGTCGGGGCCTTCTGCACACACCACCGCGCGCACCTGAAGGACTGGTTGGTCGCGATCGATGAAGAGCCGGCGAGGGGTGATCTGAATGGCAAGGCTTGCGCAACAGACGGTGAACGGTTTATCCATCGGCTCCATTTACGCGCTGGTAGCGGTCGGCTATTCGCTGATCTATAGTATTCTGCAGTTCAGCAACTTCGCTCATGGAAGTTTCCTTGCCGCAGGCGCGTACTCAGGATTCTTCCTATTGACCATGACTTCCCTGCCCGTTTACGTCTCGATCCCGCTCGCGTTCGCCTTTAGCGGCATCATGGCCGCCATAGTGGAGAGACTAGCGTACCGTCCTATTCGCGCCCGCGGAGGACGGACTCTCTACTTCATCATCGCGTCCATGGGAGTATCCATCTTTTGCGAGCACTTTACCATCGCCGGGATCGGCGCCCAGTATAGAACCTATCCGACTCTGCTCCCCTATAGATCCTTCGAGGTTGGGGGATTCAGTATCGGGATTCTGGACATCGTGTCCGCCGTGGTCGCAATCATATCCCTTGCCGGCCTGCAATACTTCATCACGAGGACAAAGACCGGTACCGCGATTCGTGCCGCCGCATTCGATTTGCAGATCGCCGGCGTTATGGGCATCAACGTCGACCGCATACTGACGGTTGTCTTCTTGTTCGCCGGCACTCTGGCAGGGATCGCTGGCATCATCCTCGGCATAAAGTACACGGTTTATCCACAGATCGGGTACCTTACCACGAAAGCGTTCGTGGGCGCCGTATTTGGAGGGCTCGGCAGCATGCCCGGCGCCATAGTCGGGTCGCTGCTTCTGGGTCTTATCGAGACCTACACGGCCGCGTTTATTTCGTCGACCATGCGCGATCTGGTCGTATTCGTCGCGCTAATTCTCGTGCTGCTTGTGAGGCCTAACGGGCTTATGGGCGTCTATACCGAGGAAAAGGTCTGAGAGACAGTGATGAGCCTCGGGCTGGTACTTTCGCCCAACGGCTTACGGGTGCCCGGCTAGGAGAGAGTCTGAGGGGGCAGGGGAGATGCTGTCAAACTATCATCAGAGCGTTCTCACAGTGATGTCGATAAATATCGTGGCAGTCACGGGAGTCGCTATGCTCACGGGGTTTACCGGCCTGTTTAGTTTCGGACATGCCGGCTACATGTCCATCGGGGCGTATACAGCCGCTATCCTTGTTGTGCGCGGAGGCGTGCCGTTCTTGGTTGCCCTCCCGTTTGCAGGTCTGATGGCGTGTCTGGTGAGTCTGATAATGTATCCTACCCTCCGCCTAAAAGGCGACTACTTTGCCATAGCCGCTCTGGGGTTCGGGGAGGCCATCCGCTTAATAGTGGATAACGGCGGAAAGTTCACCGGAGGATCTCGCGGCTTCACAGGAATTCCGACGATGACTAGACTCCCGATCGCGGCAGCCGTTGCCGTGCTGGGCATCTGGTTCATGCGGAGCATCATCCACTCTCGGTTTGGACGGTCGATGATCGCGATCCGCGAGGACCGGTTGGCCGCTCAGTCCATCGGCATCAACGTTGCCAAGAACCAAATGGCATCCTTGGCCATAAGCGCGTTCTATTGCGGCGTCGCCGGAGGGCTGTTCGCGTTCTTCATGAGCTTCATCCAGCCCCGGATGTTTGATATGGGAAAATCTAACGAACTGGCTGCCAGTGTGGTGTTTGGAGGCCTGGGAAGTCTGACCGGCGCAGTGGTAGCCGCAGCGATCCTCACTGCGATACCCGAGGTGTTCAGACCGCTTATGACCTGGCGCATGGTGTTCTACGGTCTCGCTCTGATCTTTACAATGGTGCTTCGCCCGGGGGGACTTTTGGGCACCTGGGAGCTTTCTCCCGCCGGTGTCTGGAAAGCCATCCGTAGTGCCAATTGGGACGTCATTTGGAACGCCGTCAAGGGAGGTCCCTTCCAGTCCAGGAAACGACGCCCGCCGGCTTCTGGAGGTGGCAGGTAGATGCTGTTCGAGATCAAGGGGCTCACCAAGAACTTCGGGGGCTTGACCGCAGTGAGTGACTTAAACCTGCAGATGGAGAAGAATGAGCTTGTGGGGTTGATCGGTCCCAACGGCGCGGGCAAGACGACTGTGTTCAATCTCGTGACTGGTATCTACCAGCCAACCGCGGGCACGGTTAGGTTAGAGGAGAAGGATATCACCGGTCTTCCTCCTCACGAGATAGGCCGGCTTGGCATCGCGCGAACGTTTCAGAACCTGCGTTTGTTCAGGGGCTTATCCGTCATCCAGAACGTCACCACCGCCACTCAGCTTCAATACGACTACAGCTTCATCTCGGTATTGTTTCGAGCGCCCATCTTCCGCAAGCAGGAACGGGAAATCCGCGATAAGGCCATGGAATACCTTGATATGGTCGGACTTGCCGACCAGTGGAACTCCAAAGCCGGAAGTCTGCCGTACGGGCTGCAAAGGAAACTGGAGATCGCAAGAGCACTCGCTCTGTCTCCGAAATTGCTGCTCCTCGACGAGCCCGCGGCGGGGATGAACCCCGATGAGTCTCTGGACCTGATG
>DAIRWA010000148.1:0-4508 GCA_036802545.1 Bacillota bacterium
ACCGCGTTGTTCTTGGGCAACCCTCATTATGTGATTTTCGTGGATGATGTGGCGACGGTTCCGCTAGAGAAGGTGGGACCCGGACTCGAGTCTCACCCCGTCTTCCCGCGGAAAGCAAACATCGAGTTCATTACCGTGAAAAGCCCTACCGAATTAGACATGCGGGTTTGGGAGCGAGGTTCCGGAATTACGTTAGCCTGCGGGACGGGAGCGTGCGCGTCGGTAGTCGCGGCGATCTTGCATGGGAAGGCTGAGCGGGGGGCTGAAGTCACAGTCAACTTGCCCGGCGGCCCGTTACGCGTCGAGTGGCGTTTTGATGGGCGTGTGTGGCAGAAGGGCCCGGCGGTAGAAGTGTACACCGGGGTGTTCCCTGTCTAGGGATGAGCCTGGGGGACCCGGCAGAGCGCACAGGCTATAGAGTGGACAGATTTTGGGGCCGCGGCAAGGTGTGGTTCCTTTGTATCCGCAGTGTTGAAAGTGTTGAATAAGGTGAAATAGAGAGGGGGCCGGCGACGGCCCCCTCGTTCTAGATTGATCCTCGCGTTTTAGATGATTCCTACGACAGGAATCCCGCGTGCTTTCCGACGATCTCCATGAGGGCGACAAGCCCCTTGATCGCCAGCCGCATCTTGTCTGCGTCCAGATTGCCTTCCTCGTCGCAGGTCCCTTGACCCGGCGAGATGAATATGTTGCCGTCGTACGCGATGGTCGCGATGATCCCCATCTGCGCCAAACCGACCTGCAGTAGGTGAGATCCGCCGTACATGTCTTCGATGCTGAAGATCGGGAATCCCAATCCTTCTTTCCAGGTACCCTCGTAGTTGACTTCTACTGTGGAGCTGTTGTAGGACTTGGAGATCTTGAGTCCTTTCTGAAGCTTGGGGTTGGCCGACTTGAACTCGGAAGTGACGATCTCGTAGAGTTCGTTCACTTGAGAGGTGTAGATGCTCGGATTGTCTCTAAGGTCCTTAAGCACTTGAGCCTGGGTCAACAGCGCTTCCTTGCCCGGATCTAGCATGACGTAGGCGGCCTTTCCGTAGGATGAAGACGTGCCGTACCTGTCGCCGGCCATCCCCATAGCCCGCCTGATGTTGACCATAACGTCTTCCTCGCCGATGATCAGGCCCGAAGTTCCTGACCCGGTGGCCTTATCCATGCTGTATATCATGGCTGAAGCGCCGGTTTTCCTCGGGTCGTGTCCGACGAAGGGGAGGCCCCAGGCGTTATCGACGACGTAAGGAACGTTCAACTTCTTTGCGAGAGCGCCGATGCCTTTCTGAAGGAGCGGAGTACCTTCCGAGTCTTTCACAGCGTATCCGTAGCCGGGCGTATCGTACGCTAGTGAAGCAAATCCCGCGAGCTCGCTGCCGGTCTGAGCGGCCGCCTCTGCCATGGCGTCAACCGAAGCTTTTGGGTCAACTTCAGTCAGCATGGGTACGGGCCAGTACTTGATGCCGTGGTTGGGGTACTGGGCACCCTTTAGCGGAACGATGACCACGTCTAGGTTGTCGAGTCTCTTGCCCGAGAAACCGAATTCGCCTGCGGTGGATCCTCTCTCCGAGATGAACTCCTTGTACTTGGGTGGGTACGGCCTACCATAGCCTGCCTGGTGGTGCATGTGCTTCTCCAGCGGTACTATGTAGCGAGTGCGGTACTTGTCGCCGCGTCCGGTGAATGGCGGTGAGAACAGAGTGTCAAAAGTGACCCACAGTCCGCCTTCACAGGTGTTTACCGGGCACGCGTCGTATTCGTCACCGTAGACGTCCTTTACGGTCTCTCTTAGTTCGTCTACTACCTTAGCCAGGGGGACGACCTTCTTTAGTCCCTGCTCCAAGGCCTCTCGCACGTTCTTTCTCATGGGCGCTGGGCAACCCGATATGGCTCCTGTGAGCCCAATGTTGCCCTTCAGGCTGCCAGTGATGCCCAGGCTCTCAGCCGCTTCCTTGGCCTCGGCGTAGATCTTGGGTGTCTCCGCCTGAAGATGTTTATACATCTGAAATTTGTACTTGAACTCGGGCACGGTTAAAACCTCCTTCGTTTCTTCTTCCTGATGGCCTGCTATTAGACCATGCGGAAGAGTACATCCATGCCTACCTGGAGGCCTCGCTCTTCGCCGCCTACCAGGTCTCCTCCCAAGACCATGTTCATGTGGTTGGGAGCGTGACTTAGATCGAACCCTGACAGATGGCCTACGACACGACCGCCGATTGAGACCTGATCGCCTCGCACCAGGACTCCACCATTCTGGAACTCCACGAACGCCACGTAAGCGACTCTGGCAACGCGAGAACCGGGCACGGCATCCTCATCGGTGACGATAACCTCGTGGACATCACTCTTTTGCACGACTCTGGACGGCTGAGGGATTAGATCAAGGTTTCTATCTTGGAGGGTGCCGCGAAGTACAGCAACTACGCTGCCGTGGACATCGTTCTTTGAGGCGTATGCGTTGACCGCGAACTTCTTGCGAACGTACGGATCTTCTGTGGTCACATTTGGCCCCCCTCATCACAGATGAGCAGGATCAATATATCACATACGTCTTGTCAAACTCAACCCACTACAATGAACATCTTGACCATACTCCCGCAGTGCGAAATTCTAGTATACGAACTTTTTGCTCATACATTCGAAACACATGTTTCGACAGGAGTAGATCGGATGTGATTTGGATGATACTATTTATACGGCCTGTTCACCAGTGATGAGCAGATACTCAAAATGGTGAGGTGAGCGGTTTACGATGCATGCATCTGCGCACGAAGACCTGTTTACGGCACTCGCTGCCGTCGCGGAATCCAAAACGCCTCTGGGCGCTTGGAATCTCAGAAAGATTTTCGACGAGAGAGACATACACATTTCCGAAGCTACCTGCGGTAGATTGCTCCGCACGCTAGAGGACGCGGAATACGTTAAATCTGTCGGACGCCGGGGTAGGGTGATAACTAACAGAGGTTTGAAAACTTTGGAGGAGTGGAAGGAAAAGCAGAATAGGTATCGGTCAGATTTGGCGTTTTCACAAAGTCTCCGAATTAGGGGCGCGGACGAGTTAAAAGATGTACTCGTCGCTCGAAAGGCGATTGAGGGCGAGACTGCGGCTTTGGCAGCTGCCCATGCCACAGATGAGGACATTCAAAAGCTTCAAAGCCTCATTCAGGACCACAAAAAGACAGTCGCCACAGGCGCGCCGGCTACCGATGAGAACAGCGCGTTTCACCGGGCTGTGTCCCAAGCCTCTAAGAACAAAGTACTGTCCGCGGCAGTGGACATCATCTATCGGCATCCTGATGTGCCAAAGGCCCTGGAGTATATTCGAAACCAGGTCGGTTCAATTCTTGTTGAAGACCATCTGCCTATTTTGGACCGCATAATCGCCAGAGACCCCGAGGGAGCTAAGCGTGAAATGCTGGCTCATATTGAAAACGTTATCAAAGACGTGGATACCTACTGGAGGGAGTGGATGAGCCCGCCGGGCGAACAAGAATGAGCGTAAAAAACAGCATTATCGACGCATGCGACGTTGAGACCTTCTTGGTCTGCGACGGGGTGGAGGAAGGCAAGAAACTTGGGCTCAGACTCATGGCCGAACTGGGCTTTTCTGACGCGGATGTGGTCTTCTGCGAGGAAGGCGGCTCAGGGGTGAGGATTCGACTTCGGGCGTACGTGCATAGACCCGCCGCCGTGTACCGGTGGCATGACCGCGGAGGTGAACCATTGTGACACCAAAGAAGATATTGCTGGTTCCCCTTGATCCGGTACATGACGTTGGAGTCAAGTTGATCAGTCGTGCTCTACATAACGCAGGACACGACACAACGATCTTGCCCCCTGATTTGTCCCTTGAAGAGATCATCTCGAAAGCCCAGGCCTCGCCTCCTCACTACATTATGGTAAGTAGAACCATTAGCTACGGTACCGCGGAGGTCTTGGCGAGATTCGTGGATCTGTGTGACGCGTCCGGTCTTAGGGAAAAGGCCAAGCTTGTGGTGGGCGGTCTAAGTATGAGGCCTGAAATGGCTCAGGAGTACGGCTTCGACGCGGGTTTCGGCCCCAACACCACGCCGGAGGAAGTCGTGGACTGGGTGGAGGGCAAAAGGAAGGAAGCCCACTTGGTCCGCAAGACTCACGCCAAGCCGGACATAACCCAAGGATACTCGTACGCCTTTCGCGATACTGAAGCGGGCGAACTGTGCTACGATATCGCACAAAGTGTTCTGGACTGGGCAGGCAAGAAGAGTACCTCGGGAATCGAGAGGGCCAAGGTGCGGGCGGATCTTGAGGAAGCCAGGACTCAGGGCGAAAAGACCGCGGCCGAGGAGCTTCGAAAGAGCTACGCGCGCCTTACGTCAGGCGATGTGCGAAAGTGGTACGATACCGGGTTTCCCGTACCCCACACAAGAGCGCTTACGGAAGCTGAGATTGCCCAAATGGAATCATTGTCTAGAGAGACGCCGTTGCCGCCGGGCCAAAAGCCTCTGGAAGACCGCCCGGTCTTGGTGCAATACGGC
>DAIRWA010000149.1:0-4456 GCA_036802545.1 Bacillota bacterium
GGAGGGCTTCCTGCTCCGTGAAGCCACCTGCGGCGACTACCTTGGAGACCCTGAAGACGCCTTTTGTCAGGGTTCCGGTCTTGTCGAATACGACCGTATGGGTTTCCGCCAGCGCATCCAGGTAGTTCCCGCCCTTTACCAGCACGCCGTTCCTGGAAGCCGCCCCGATGCCGCCGAAGTAGCCGAGAGGGACGGATATGACCAGGGCACAGGGGCACGAGATCACCAGCATCACCAGCGCCCTGTAGACCCAAGTCGAGAAAGTCTGCCCTGGTATCAAGAGCGGCGGGAGTACCGCCACGGCCAATGCGCCGAAGACGACCGCCGGAGTGTAGTACCTGGCGAATGAGGTTATGAACTGCTCGGTCGGCGCCTTCCTCGATGCGGCGTTTTGCACCAGCTCCAGAATTCTCGAAACTGATGACTGGCCAAACGCCTTGGTCACCTTCACGGTTAGCATGCCCTGGCCGTTGACTACGCCCGCAAGGATGGTACTCCCGGGAGAAACCTTACGGGGAACCGATTCACCGGTGAGCGCTGAAGTATCTACGAAGGAATCGCCTTGAAGCACCTCTCCGTCCAGGGGGACTCTCTCGCCGGGTTTGACGACGATGGTGTCGCCCGGGTTGACCTCCTGGGGCCTTACTCGAGTAAGGCCTTGAGCATCCTTGAGGTTCGCGAACTCGGGCCTGATATCTAGCAGCGCGGTAATGGAGCGACGCGACCGATCAACCGAGCGGTCTTGCAGATACTCTCCGACTGAGTAGAACACCATGACACCCGCGGCCTCAGGCAGCTGGTGGATTGCAACCGCGCCCAGAGAAGCGATGGTCATGAGCGCATTCTCGTCAAACAGTTCCCCGCGGGCCAGATTCCGGACACATCTCGTGATGACAGGCCACCCGGTCAGTAGGTAGGATGTAAGAAGCACTGCATATTCGGCCCACGAGTACGGTGTGTCGTGAAGACGCTGGTAGAATAGGATGCCGATAAGTAGTAGAATGCCGGAAGCGATCATGGCGGGTACCTGAAACCGGTCCTCTGCCTCTTCATCCTCGCCACTCTCGGCTTCTCCGGCACGGTCCTCATCGAGAACTACGATCCGTGCCTCCGGCTCCAGCTTGGCAATAACCATACGCGCTTCATCCAGCATCCCTTCGGGCAGCTCAATACTCTCCGAAACGAAGTTTATTGTGGCATCTTGAAGGCCCTCCACCTGGCGTAAGCCTCGTTCCACCTTCGCGGCGCAACTGGGGCAATCAAGACCTGTAAGCCTATACCTCAAGGTTATCCCTCTCCTCTTGACGGCGTGGTTGCCGCCAATCCTCTATCTGTCTTCCGCGAAATGAGACTGCGCCTCGTGAATCAGGTTCAGAATATGACTGTCATCCAGCGAGTAGTAGGCCATCTTGCCGCTTCGCCGGTACTTTACCAACCGAAACGCCCTAAGGAGGCGCAGGTGGTGAGCGATAGCGGGAGAGCTCATCCCGAGAATCGACGCAAGATCACAAACGCAGAGCTCCTGTTGAGATAGCAGGTAGATGATGGCCGTCCTGGTTTCGTCGCTAAGGACTTTGAACACTTCCGAAAGGCCGGCCACATTGACCAGAGTCTCCTTCAGTTTCTGGGCGTCCTCAGAAGCGCAGAACGTCTCACATACATCCTGATCTGCGGAGACTCCGCTTGTCTCGTCCACATCGGCTCACCTCCACGATTAAGCAATCGTCTAATTGTCAGAGTAACGCCGCATCCTGACCTCGTCAACAGGGAATTGCTAAGGGACTTGGGATAAGAGGTGAAGGTCAGGAACTCGATCGCCGGCTGCCGATAACGCGCGCTTCGTGCGGGATTGCCCTAGCCTATATGCCCACATGCGCATATAATTGGACAGGGGTGGAAACATGCATGCCTTTACTTCCGAGTTCAAGGCATTGTCGGACCTAACTCGCGTGCGCGCGCTCCGTATGATCTTGATGGCTGACGGACCGGTCTGCGTGTGCGAACTGGCTGATGCTCTTAAGCTGCCTCAATACCGAGTGTCAAAGCATCTGGCGATCCTGAGGCAGGCCGGGCTGGTCACGGACTCGCGCGTTGGCACCTGGGTGTACTACTCTATTCCCCCGAAAGCTTCGGAGTTCAGATCTGGTCTATACGGATTACTAGAGAGGCACGTTCACGGGTCTGTATTTGACGCTGATGCAGCGCGTTTGAAGTCTCGCCTAGAATTGAGGGAAGAGGGCCGCTGCGTTCTTGGCCCCAACAGATTATCGGACAGTAGACGCTAGCCCGCTATAACAGCCAACAAAAGGGTCCCCCGTGGGGACCCCTCACGACTCTCACTTGCGATGCTTTGTCAGCAGCACCTGGTTCCCGAACCCGGCGCAGGGCAGCAGGTAGTATCCCGTCTGTCGCCCTGCTCGCGTCTGGCTGAATAAAACCGCTTTAGGTTCTCAGGCAAGACGTAGGGTTTTTCCACCGCATGGTCATCACGCCGCCCAAATACTTCCTTCAAAATGGCCTCAATAATCATGGCCTTGGGAGGCACGGTATACTCCCTATCCTGGTAGACCCATACCCGACAGTCCACATCCTCGCCACACAGATCACCACAAGACTCGCAAAGACTCTCCTTAACCTCCATCTGAATGTCATGGCCGTTCACACGGATGGTCGGCGAGCTGACGAACTTGTGCTCTAGCGCGAGGTCTTCACTTGTTACATTGATCTTGCTGACTACTACTTCGGCCCCGGTTGCTTCGAGCACTTGAGAAACCTCGGCTAATGCTTCAGCGAGCCTTTGATCCGTTCCCTGGCAGCGCGTGCATACGCTGAGATCCAGGTACAAAAAATCAATCGCTATGCTCTTTTTCTTAATCTGGGGCAGCTCAACTGAGCTTCCGCAACATCCGGAGCCGCATGAACAGCAGCCACTCCGGTTTCCCTTGTCGGCCATGGAAACCACTCCTTATGAACATGTACCTACAATCCAAGGTGCTTTCTAAGAATGTCCTCGGCACCTTTTTGGCTAAGGAACCGTCCGTAGCAGATCACTTTTTCGTCCACTACGATGGCCGGGAGTCGCATTACACCGTACTTAGCGATCTCGCCGGGGTCACCTATGTTTTCAACAGTGGCGTCTAGGCCCAATGCGGCAGCGGCCAGTTTCGTGTTCTCGTAGGTCTGCAGGCTCTTTCTGCAGCAAGCCCCCAACACCTTAATGTTCAATTTCGGATTCCTCCTGTCGTTTACACAAACACAGCGCCGAGTGCGTTAAAGGTATAACCGATGATGATAATGCCCAATGCCACCATGCCAACGAAGATTCCCAAGAGCTTTGGCTTGACCACTTTGCCCAGCATAATTATGGAAGGCAAAGAGAGGGCAGTGACGCCCATCATGAAGGACAAGATGGTCCCGAGACCGACGCCTTTAGCGTACAGCGCCTCGGCGACAGGGATCGTCCCGAAGATATCCCCATACATCGGGACCCCTATGACTGTCGCTATAATCACCGAGAAGGGATTCTTGGCACCAAGAACCGCTTGTATCCACTCAACCGGTATCCAGTTATGAATGAGCGCTCCGATTCCAACGCCCGCTAGAACATATACATACACGCGGCTTACTGTCTCTTTCACCTGTTCCAGAGCGTACTGTGAACGCTCTTTCGGGGTCAGGTCGGGAGACTCGATATCGATGCTGCCTACTGTCTTAAATTTCTCAACTTGGTCCTCAAACCCTAGATTACCGAGGATGGTACCGCAGGCTACCGCGAGGAGGAGGCCAACTATGACATAGGCAACGGCTATTCCGGCGCCAAATACGCTCATCAGCAATACGAGCGAACCAAGGTCGACTAAGGGAGAGGAGATGAGGAACGAGAAAGTCACCCCGAGCGGGACCCCCGCATTAGTGAACCCTATGAAGAGGGGTATCGAGGAACAACTGCAGAACGGTGTCACGGTGCCGAGCAACGCGCCCAGGATGTTGGCAGTGATGCCCTGGAACCGTCCCAGTATCTTCTTGGTCCGCTCGGGCGGGAAGAAGCTTTGGATGTAGGAGATGCCGTAGATTAGGACCGATAAGAGCGATAAGATCTTTATGGTGTCATACAGAAAGAATTGGACACTTGCCCCAATGCGTGTCCCTATGTCTACTCCCAAAGATGATAGGAGATTCCCTATCAGCGTATTGAGCCAGTGCATACCTAGCACTTGATTCTGAAAGAAGTCCCATGTTGCGCGCAATGCTGCCAATTAATTCGCCCCCCGATAAACGGATTTTGTTCGATCATGCTCTATCCCTAACCGATTATGCGCCTATATGCCCATATAAGCAAGCAAGACTTCAGGAACCGTCAGTTGTCTATCTTTGTGTCTACTCAGACATATGCCTTACGCTGAGCCGAATCCACTCACCGAAAAAACTCGGAGGCGCATAGACTACTACCCTGAGA
>DAIRWA010000150.1:0-4455 GCA_036802545.1 Bacillota bacterium
GGCAACACGAACGCCGGCCTGGATCAGTTGGTATGAGACGATCAATCCAATGTTCCCGGAGCCAATCATGAGGACTGAGTCGCCCGGTCTTACCCCATGGACATTCGCAAGCGTCTGTACAGCACCTGCACCATAGACTCCGGGAAGGTCATTGCCTGGAAAAAGAAGCATGCGCTCGGAGGCGCCCGTAGCGACGATCATCCTGTCACCCCGAATGCATTCAATACCTTGGGGCGTCTCCACCAACAGAGTACCATCATCGTAATATCCTAGGGCTTCGGTCGAGCTTAGCACTGTAACATTGGGGTTTTCTCGCACAAGAGCGGTTAATTTCCTTGCGATCAGAATTCCGCGAGTGCCGGCTGATTTCTTGTGCCATCCGAAAAACTTGTGAGTCTGCTTGACGAGCTGCCCGCCCAAAGTCTCATCCCTGTCCACCAGGGTTACTCCGACTCTATGGGACGCGGCTTCGAGCGTAGCCGACATGCCCGCGGGACCCGCGCCAACAATGACGAGCTCCGTCTTTCTCACCGGGATCACTCCTTTAGCCTGGGGCGGGGCCCGTGCCGTCCTGACGCTCGACACGCATCCCTTCCCTGAGTTTCTCTGTGCATGCCCGCACGTTTGGAACACCGTCGACTACAACCAGACAGGAGGAACAATTGCCGATAGCGCAGAAAAAGCCGCGTGGTCTGCCACTCTTGTGACTCTTGTGTAGTACCATTACTCCTGCCGCATGAAGCGCGGAGGCGATAGGCTCACCTTCGAGTCCCCATATTTCATCTCCCTGCCAGGTAAAACGCACGTTTCTCTTCTCGGGGAAGTCTAAGATCGGGTGGTTCTCTATCCTTGCTTTCCTTGCTTTCAAGTGCAAACCTCCCTTGTACTGAATCCAATACCACGTCACCAGGGCCGTTTCATTCGGAATTGCCGACGAAACCATTTGTGGCGAGATCACAAATACATGGTCTCGAAAGGTTTTTGTGACAGCACCACATAGGATTTTGTTGACTGCTCTGAATGAAATGAGACTATCCGTGGGGTATTAACTCCCCATAAGAATTAAACTCGCCAAAATCGCGGAGAGATCGCGTCAGGTAGGCAACCGATTGAAGGAAATCCGATATGGTTGGAGGTTCCAAGTCAAGCATACGAGCATATAAGGAGGGGTCTTGGTTGTTCAACACGACTACTTGCGTGGAGATACCGAAGAACGAAAAGGTATTGAATTATGGTCCCGGTAGCCCGGAGCGGAGGGCAGTGAAAGCCACCATGAATACAATGATGGCTTCCCCCATTGAGATCCCTCTCATTATTGGAGGCAAAGAAATCAGAACCGGAAAAACAGCTACCTGCGTGATGCCTCACGATCACGGCCATGTGCTGGCCACTTTTCATATGGCCGAAGCAGAGCATGTGCAAGCGGCCATAAAGAGCGCCATGGAGGCAAAGCGGGACTGGGAAGACACGCCATGGGAGCACCGGATGTCCGTGTTCCTTAAAGCCGCGGAGCTTCTGTCTGGCTCTTGGCGGCCCGTACTGAACGCTGCTACCATGCTAGGGCAGAGCAAAACGGTGTACCAAGCCGAGATTGACTCAGCATGCGAGCTCACCGACTTTTTTAGGTTCAACTGCTATTATGCTTCAGAAATCTATGGAGAACAGCCAGCCTCTTCCCGCGACGCGCGGAACTCTCTCGATTACCGTCCGCTAGAAGGCTTCGTGTTCGCGGTCACACCGTTCAACTTCACCGCCATCGCCGGCAACCTGGCCTCGGCCCCCGCACTCGTGGGAAACACCGTGGTATGGAAGCCCGCTTCGTCAGCGGTTTACTCTGCCTACTATCTCATGCAGCTGTATAAGGCAGCCGGTCTACCTGATGGAGTCATCAACTTTGTGCCGGGTGTAGGTAAGACGGTGGGCGACGTAGTCATGGCAAGCCCCGATCTCGCCGGCGTGCATTTCACAGGGTCGACAGCAACATTCCGGTCTCTATGGTCAATGGCCGGGAACAACCTTCACAACTACAAGAGCTATCCGCGTCTCGTGGGCGAGACAGGAGGCAAAGATTTTGTATTCGCTCACCCATCAGCGGATGTCCAGTCTCTAGGGGTCGCCCTGGTTCGCGGCGCCTTTGAGTATCAAGGGCAGAAATGTTCCGCAGCGTCCCGAGCGTACATTCCGGCTAGTCTTTGGCCCCGGCTAAAGGAGACTCTGGTAGAGATGGTCTCGGAGATCAAGATGGGGGATGTCAGCGACTTCACAAACTTCATGGGGGCTGTCATTGACAAGTCCTCGTTCGGCAACATCGAAAACTATCTAGATTACACCGCAAAAGCTCAAGATGCGGAGATTATCTGCGGCGGCAAGAGTGACAGTTCGATCGGCTTCTTCGTACAGCCGACCGTGGTGCTGACAAAGAATCCACACTTCAAGACCATGGAAGAAGAGATCTTTGGCCCGGTTCTCACCGTCTATGTCTACGAAGACAGCAAGATAGACGACACCCTTCGCCTCTGCGATACGACATCACCTTACGGCCTGACCGGCGCGATATTCGCTCAGGACCGCCTCGCGATAGCAAAGATGGAACGCGCGCTCAGACACTCCGCCGGTAACTTCTACATTAACGATAAGCCTACGGGCGCCGTCGTGGGGCAGCAACCGTTCGGAGGGGCAAGGGCTTCCGGGACCAACGACAAGGCCGGCAGCAAGCTGAACCTTCTGCGCTGGGTAAGCCCGCGAACCGTGAAAGAGACGTTCAGCCCTGCCGTTGATTACCGATACTCACATATGCTTGAGAAATAACAGCAGCCGGATAGGCGGCTCTACAAAAAGATGGTATGGTCCGCCATCCCATAAATACGCCTCATTCGCAGAGTGCGCTAGGTTCCAAAAACAATCTAGTACGGCTGGATCGCTCTCTCTAGAGACGCGTTATCGGTCGCCGGCCGAAGACCTGCTGAAACGCAGCGCCTTCGTCCAGACGTGAAGGATAAAGCGTGAATCCGGGTCCTTGGGATCCAGACCTGTGATCTCCTGGACTCTGCGAATTCTGTAGTCAAGCGTATTTGGGTGGATGTTGAGGCACTCAGCCGCCGCTCTACGTCTGCCGTATAGGTCTAGATATGCCTCAAGCGACTCGAAGAGATCCGAACCATGGAGTTCGTCGTAAGCAATCAACTTGGCTAAAGCATCTCGCCCATAGTTCGAGTGATTGTCGCAGGCTGCAAGGCATGACAGAAGATCATAAGGCGCAATAGTCCGATAGTCGAAGCACCCGGACTCGGAATGGAACTTCACGCCAAGCACTATCGCATCGGACGCCTCTACGTAGCTATTCCGAATAAGAGCGACCTTATCGCGCATCCCACCCAAACCGACCGAGACATCTCTACATAGCTTCCTGTAGTGTTCTGCGATTTCCTTACCTACTTGAGGGACGCGTCCGATCTCATTGCCCGACGCAAGTACCACGACATCATCCAGCAGAGCTCCCTGAAGCGAAGTAGGCAATGCCTCCGCCAGGATAGGCGCGATTTCCTTAAGAACCTGAGGACTCTGATTCTCCCGGCTATCCCTTACCACAATAACCTGAAAGGGCGCGTCGCCGTACCATCCACACGCTCTAGCCGCAGCCCGCAGCGAGTCAGGGTCCCGTTGCCCGCCTCGAACCAAGTCGGCCAGAATGCTTTCGCGCTGCTTCTGCCTCCCATCGATGGCTGTGCCTCGTTTCTGAAGCATCTGCACGAGAGACTTGCTCGCTCGCAAGAGCATTTCGCTGACATCGTTAGAGGCACCGCAGTTGATCACCCAGAGGTATCCGAGGATGTTCCCTCTGGATCTAAGCGCCAAAGCGATACGCGGAGAGAATCCGATCTCAGGGATGCCTGCCACCCGCGCTACTCCTAGATTGGCATCGATAGACCGGTAAACCCCCAGCTCGCTCAGGTGCCTTATCGTTGCGTCCGAGGCTCCCTTTCTGAGAAGAGTCTCCATTCTTACAGAATCGACAGGATCCTCGTGAGCAGAATAGGCAACGAGTTGGCCGTCGGCGTCCTCAAGAGTAATCGGTCTCCGGATGGCTCGAGCCAACTCGTCAATGGTGGCTTGGACTCCCACGGCCGGTCCCCCAATGCATAAGGTACTATGAGTACTCTGGTGTCCAGTGAGTCAACCTCATCACGGTGTAGATCCGCACACAAGTCAACGTGATTACCGACTTCGACACCCGAGGATTCTTCCCTGCCTAGATGTAGTAGATCGTCCCTGCGTGAGTTTGCAGACAAATGCTACCATGTAGTACAGAAGCGGGCAACGCAAACTAAAAGGCCTCTGTCAGTATCTTAAGTGTTACGCAGGACCGGCGGCTCGTTTCGTGTCGGCAGCAGCACGACCAGGTTGCCGTCCGGCTTCCGACATGTTGTCTCTAATCAGTTCCATGTGTGCCAAAAC
>DAIRWA010000151.1:0-4452 GCA_036802545.1 Bacillota bacterium
CTTGAACATAAGAAACGAGTACGGTTTGACCGTCATGGCCATCAAACGAAGCAACAAAGTGAACGTCCGGTTCAGCCCCGATGAGCCTCTTCTGGAAGGCGATGTCCTCGTCGTAATAGGGGAGACTCAAGGAGTCCATAGGCTGGACGCGGAATTCGAGAAGAGGTAGCCGGAGTGGGAAACATGAACGTTCCTTGGAGAATGGTGAGAAGCCTTTTCAACAAGAAGGAGCGAGAGGTTTCCGAGCTGACCGTCGCCGAAGGACCGTCGCCGGTGCTGGAAGCCATTTCATCCAAAGTCCAGCTTACCATGATCGTAGTCTCCGATGGCTTTCGGGCGTCGGATAAGTGGGGCGAGGTACAGAAGGCATTGGTCGGATATCCAGTCCCGGTTGAGACCCACATCGTGCAGGATTCCCTCTATGAGCGGATGTCGGGTACCAGGTCCCCTCAAGGCGTGCTTTGCGTGCTGCCTTTTCCTTTCATGTTTCATTCGATACGGCCGCCGTCTTCGTGGAAGCGCAGCCTATACGTGGCAGGAATCGACATTCAGGACCCAGGTAACGTGGGTGTTCTCACAAGGACGGCCGCCGCCGCGGGGGCGTCCGAGATGCTGTTTCTAGGCTATTCCGCGGATCCGTACTCTCCAAAGTGCATACGGGCTTCCGCGGGCGCCGTTTTTACAGTCCCTCTCCGAACCCACAGCGACCCCGTTACGGCCATATCTCTACTGGCTCAATCCGGGGTACGGGTTTATGCCGCGGTACCTTCCGGAGGCATCTACCCTTGGGAAGCCGAGTTTACCGGCGATTGCGGGATATTGCTGGGAAATGAAGGTCGGGGCCTAAGACCAGAAACGGTCTTGAAGCTGGGCGAAGGGCTCAGCGTGCCCATGCCGGGGGGGATCGAGTCTCTGAACGTGTCCGCTGCGTCCGCCATGATATTGTACGAGGCAGTCAGGCAAAGGATGGTAACCTGCCTCCCTTGAGCACGCCGTCTCCCATGGTATAATACGCGAAAGGGATCGAGAAAGCGGGGGGTAGCCAATGAAGCTTGCCAAAGCCTTCTGGTCTGTCTTCGAGAAGACCGGCTCAGTCTTGGCATACCTGCTTTACCGTCACTACCTAAACGCCTCCTATGTGAGCGACGTGGAGGCTTGTGAAGTCTAAGAGAGATTTACAGAGTATACGAAGCACAGGGAAACTTAAGAGTCTGGGTCATGAAGGAGAACGTGGGTTAGGGGAAACGGATAGAGAGGGGAAGCTTGGTGCTGGAACTTCCCTACGTGAAACCGGCCGAATTCGCTCCGGAGCCCCCGGCTGATACTGTAGGTCGGGCGTGACCTTCGCGTTAGGAAGGCCAAGGGGGTCGGATTCCGGCCAAGCCCGGTGGTACCGCGGAAGCACGAGCTTTCGTCCTTCAGGGGACGAGGCTCGTTTTGTTTAAGGAGGCTTTGAAAGCATGGAAAACCAAGTGGATTCCTTGGGAGTTGAGGCGCGAGAAGAGGTCAATAATGCCGTGAGCCTTGCGGATCTTGAGGCCCTTCGCCTGAAATACCTGGGCAAGAAAGGTGAAGTGACGTCGCTTCTGAAGACGGTGGGCTCCCTTCCGCCCGATGAACGACCCATATTCGGGGCAAAAGTGAACTCTTTGAGGACGGCTTTGGAGGAAGAGCTATCAAGAAGGCAGGAAGAGATCAGGGCTCTGGAACTCCTGTTGGAAGTCGAGCGCGAGAAGGTTGACGTGACGCTGCCCGGACTTAAGATGGAACCCGGCGGCCTTCATCCGCTTACTAAGGCGATGCGCGAAATCACATCCATTTTCTACGGGATGGGGTTTACCGTGTACGAAAGCAGGGAGGCCGAGACCGATGAAATGAACTTCGTCAAACTAAACCTCGCTCCGGAGCATCCTGCCCGGGACATGCAGGATACCTTTTACCTCACTGAATCAACGTTGCTTCGGACCCACACGTCTCCGGGACAGATCCGGGGGATGCTGGAGCTTGGCGGAAAATTGCCGGTAAGGTTCATCGTTCCGGGAAGGACCTACCGGAGGGACCCTGCGGACGCCTCCCACTCGCCCGTGTTTCACCAGGTAGAGGGACTAGCCGTGGACACCGACGTTAGCTTTAGGAACCTTAGGGGCGTGTTTTCGGCTTTCGCCAGGCAGTTCTTCGGCGATTACACAGAGATTCGCATGCGGCCAAGCTTCTTTCCGTTTACCGAGCCTTCGGTGGAGATAGACGTTTCGTGCGTCTTTTGCAGGGGAGAGGGCTGTTCTGTCTGTGGCCGGTCTGGCTGGCTTGAGCTGTCGGGCGCCGGTATGGTCCACCCAAGGGTAATAAGAAACGGCGGATATGATCCGGCCCAGGTAACGGGGTTCGCGTTCGGGTTTGGCCTCGATCGCGCCGCTATGCTCAAGTACGGGATAGACGACCTGAGAGTACTATTGGCCGGCGACCAAAGGTTCTTATCTCAATGGCGGGGGCTGTAAACCAGGCCCGTTAAGCGTTAAGGAGGGGAAATGCCTGCGCGGTCTTTTTGATTGGCGATAGGCGAAGAACATGAACATAGTGTGGAACTGGCTTAACGAATATGTCGACCTGCCGTGGGATATAGAGGAAGCCGTCAAGCGCTTCACAATGGCGGGGCTGAAAGTTGAAAACCTGTCAAAAGAGACCCTGGACCTTGAAGGGGTGGTGTCTGCCACGGTTCTAGATGCCAAACCGCACCCAACGAGGGCAGATCTAACGGTTGGGACCGTATATGACGGCAAGGAATGCCTATCCGTAGTCAGCGGCGCTCCCGGTTTCCGCTCCGGCGCAACCGTGTTATTAGCTGTCCCGGGAGCTCGCTTACCGGGCCAAGAACCTCTGGGAGCGGTGGAAGTGGGCGGCGTGTTGTCCCAGGGCATGGTCGTGTGTTCCAATGAGATCCTTACAGGAGAGCCCCACAGACCCGGAGAGGACATAATTGTCCTGCCCGATGGGACGCCCTTGGGGAAGAGGGCACAGGATCTCTTGGGACTCGATGATTACGTCATTGAACTGGAATTGACGGTGAACTACTCTCATTGTCTCTCTGTGTTGGGCGTGGCGATTGAGGCTTCGGCTTTGTCGGGATCGACGTTGAAGCTTCCCCGGTCCCTGGAAAGGTGGGGATGGGCATCCACAGAAGGGAGCAGATCTCCCCACGGCATGCCGCCGTACATGGGCCCTCTCAGGATCGACCTGCCCGATAGGGATTTATGTCCGCGCTACGTCGGGAAAGTGATGGAAGGTGTCAGGTTCGCCTACTCGCCGCCTGTAACAGAAAGACGTCTGCAACTGGCGGGGATGAGACCGGTAAGCGCCATCGTCGACGCCACCAACTACGTCATGTTGGAAACGGGGCAGCCGTTGCACGCTTTCGATCTCGACAAGCTGCAAGGGAACACAATTAGCGCCAGACGCTCTGTAGCGGGCGAGTCCATCGTTACTCTGGACGGAGAGAACCGTTCTCTGGTCCCCGGCACCCTCATAATAGCGGACGCCGGCGGTCCGGTGGGTGTCGCCGGCGTCATGGGCAACAAAGACACCGAGGTCTCTGAAAGCACAGAGAGAATTCTCATCGAGTCGGCCTATTTTGCGCCCATCCCGGTGCGAAAGACTTACCGGGAAATGAAGCTCCGGACCGAAGCCGCCATCCGCTTCGAAAAGGGCATCGATCCTACCGCCCAAGGCGCTGTCGCGGAACGGGCGGCTGAGTTGATAGGCCAATTGACGGGTGGGGTACCCCAAGATGGCCTGGTGGAGACAGACTTTAGCGGCCATTCTGTCAAGAGACTATCGTTCAAACTCGACGAGGTCCGTCGCACCCTGGGGGTGGATGTTCCCTATGCCGAGTGCAAGAAGTTTCTAGCAGGTCTCGGTTTCGGGGTGGAGGCTGTGAAGGGTAGCGAGGAAAGTCAAGATATGCTGGTAACTGTGCCTCCCAGGCGCGTGGACATAGAGGAAGAAATTGACCTTACCGAAGAGATTGCCAGATCTTACGGGGTCAACTACTTCGAACCCGCTGACTTGACAGTAGCGGTTCCCGGCGGGCCGTGGGATGAGAACTCTGTGCGCACCGAAAAGCTTCGAGACGTTCTGGTCTCCCTTGGCGGCCTCGAGGCCATAAGCAATTCCCTTAACGCGCCTTCCGATCTGTCCGTACTCGGGTGGTATGAGGATGATCTGAGAGGCAACCCGGTGATGCTTATGAACCCGTTGTCCTCTAACGAGTCTTGCCTTAGGACCAGCCTTCTTCCGGGGTTGCTGAAAGCGGTCGCCAACAACCAGAAGGTCAAGAACCCAGGCGGACTCTTCTGGGAGATTGGCAGGGTGTTTTTCCGGTCTCAAGAGGAACTGCCTACGGAGATGACCCAACTGGCCCTCATATCCTACGGAGAGCTCGAACCTAAGACGTGGGCC
>DAIRWA010000152.1:0-4449 GCA_036802545.1 Bacillota bacterium
CCGGAGCTTCTGAGGTGTCCGCCACTTTATCAAAAACCGCCTGGAACTTAGGAGGGAGTCACATGGACCCCAAACAACTGGAGTTGCTCCGGCGCGTCATGGAGGCCCAGTTCATCGCCCTTGAACTAAATCTCTTGTTGGACACCCACCCCTCTGACGAGAGGGCCCTTCAAGACTTCCGGGCTGCATCGCGAGAACTCCGCAATCTAGTCGCCACTTATGAGGCTGCGTACGGGCCGCTCTTGAACTACGGTCTGGGTGAACCGGGAATGGCACCGTGTTGGCAATGGATTAGCGATCCCTGGCCATGGGAAATCAACTGGAGAGGGAAGTGTTGAGAGATGTGGGTCTATCAGAAAATGCTTCAATATCCGGCCGGCGTTAGGGCGTGCAACCCGAAGTTGGCCAAGAGCGTCATAACCCAGTACGGTGGCCCTGATGGCGAGCTTGCCGCTTCCCTTCGCTACCTCACCCAGAGATACACCATGCCTATACCTCAAGCCAAGGCCACCTTGACGGATATCGGCACTGAAGAACTTGCTCATATGGAAATTGTTGCCACGTTGGTCTACAACCTCATCAAAGACGCAAGCGTCGAAGACATCAAGAGGGCCGGCCTCGACGGCTACTACGCCGATCACGACAAGGCCCTTTATTTCGTCAACGGTGACGGGAATCCCTGGACCGCGGCCTACATTCAATCCAAGGGCGATCCCATCACAGATATCCACGAGAACATGGCCGCAGAGGAGAAAGCCAGGTCAACTTACGAGTACTTGATGCAGCTGTCAGACGACTCAGAGGTCGACCGTACACTCAGGTTTCTTTGGCAGCGTGAGATCGTGCACTTCCAGCGGTTCGGAGAAGTGCTTGATCTACTCCACGAGTACTACAGCCACCAGAGAGTATTTCAGATGAGGGGATACGACCCGGCAGCACTGAAGGGGGCTAACTCCGAAGGCGGCCGGATAATAACCCCCTAACCGATGATGTCGTTGCTTGAGCCAACGTGGCACTCGGGTTCTGCCGCCGGTACTCGTTAGTCGCCTCACCAAACAAGAAGGATCCGCCGCTGGCAAGAAAGCCGGCGGCGGTGCCCTTCCCTAACGCTTCACAGCCGTCGATCATCAGCCGAATCGAATGGCATGCGTACTCACCCGCTCGTCCATCCGCTAGGCCGTCCGCTCGTCGATTTACTCACAGGTCCACCTGTGGGCCATCGCTACCGGCTATACCGTCAGACCGCCTACAATACACCTGCCGGCTGACAGGGAGTCTGCGGGGTCGTTCAGCGCTCATCCAAAACCGTGCGTTGGTCGACTGGGATTCGCGCCTACTCTTCTTCCTCGGGCTCCTCCTCAAGTTCGTCGTCACGTTCCGCCTCGAATTCCTCTGCTTCTCCCTCTTCCGGGGCTTGCTTGAGAACGCCGGCGGCCGCCACAATCGCGGCAACTACCGCATCCTGGCACTTGCCCTCTTTGAACCCTCCGGCACGATACTTCTCGCTCCCGCCTTCTTCGCCTAGCAGAAAGTCAAGGATGTCCCTGCAAGCACCAGAGCCCATAACCTCAACGAACGTCTCTGTGACTTCCTGCCCTAGCCGCAAACACTCGACTTTAGAATCAGTGTCCGCCGGGTCTTCTCTTCCGACCTTTGCCCCGATAGCGAGGATCGCTCCAAGCAGCGCGCCGCACGGTCCTCCGCTTCTGGCCACTCCGCCTCCCAAGCCGGTCGCCACTGAAAAGGGGATGTCTATGTCCCAGTACTTGGTCAACGCCCAAAACACGGTCTCCGCGCAGTTCAAACCTTCCACATGCAGGATCTTGGCATCGTTTAGAATCGATTCCAGGTCAGGGTTCATCGCGAAACGCACCTTCCTTTGCTTATTGGTGGACCGAGACTACTAATCGGTGGACCAAAATACGATTGTTGAGGTTCGACTTAGTCTTAGGATCAAGACCGACACCGCCAATGTCAACACCCCGTATACTCAACTGAGGCTTTCCTCTGGCGGTCAGGTCTACCGCCGGATAAGGTCGGCTACTGCCTCAGCCAGTCGGGCAAGGGGCTTCTTCTTCAGCGTGATAGCCCCAAAGGGGCAAAGCTCTTGGCAGCAGTAACACTTTATGCATGCCTTCCTCTGGATTGTCACGCCGTAATTCATAAGCGACATGGCTTTCGGAGGACAAGACGCTACACATTGGCCACAGAGCCGACACAAATCCGCATCCACCAAGGGAATCGGGGACAATTCTCTGCGCAAGGGGCCTGCCCAGCGAAACGTGAGGAGTGACGATCCCGTTCTCGCAGGCATAAGGAAGTCCTGCATCTGCACGTCCTGAAGTCGTTGGCCCAAGATATCCATATTCTCCAACCGGGTCTCTCCCACTCCATATTTCCTGCACGACTTCAAGTAGGGCACGGTCATTGGGTCCGCCATCGCCACATGCATGGCCACAACATCCAGAGCTACGGGGTCAGGAGATGCCATCAGGAGACCGATGTTCCTTGGCCTGCCGTGTGACGGCCCTTCGCCGTCCATGCCGACGACCGCGTCAAGGATGGAAATCCTGGGGTTAACCAACTCCAAGAGGTCCGAAATCATGAGTCCGAAATCCGAGGGTTCTTGGTACCGAAAGTGCAGGTGGGCCTTCCGAGCGCCTGAGACGCACCCGTACAGGTTCTTGACGGCACCGGTAAACGTCATCAACCCGTGAGTCTTCATCTTTGCCACGTTAACCAGGGCGGATGAGCTCACTACGGGTTTCGCCAGAGGGAACTCCTTGCAGATGCGTCCCGAAGGGTGCTTTGTGGGGATTTCTTCTTCAAAAGATACTATTGACGCTCCGCTTCGCGAAGCCGCATTCCCGATCCCGGTCACCTCGCAAACCACAGGATACGCGCCCCGACCGGGACTGTCGCCTATCTCGACTGCCTCACATCTTTCAGAAACGTACTTAGACACAGCGAAGATGACCTCGGGATGGGTCGTAACCGCCCGCTCGGGCGCCTCAGGGCCGAGCATGTTTGGTTTGACCAGCACAGCACCTGATTCGGGCAACAATGCATCTGCCCCTATGAGGGACATTAGCCTTCTGACCGCATGTTCCACTTCTTCGTGCTCGTACGAACCGCATCTGCAGATGGCGACGCGCGTTTTCATTACCATGGTCCCCCATAGCTGCCCAGATTGAACGTCCGGACATGCTTCATTTTTTCAAGTTCCATGATAACATTTGAGGTAGAAACAACCACACTGGGGGCGAGAGGCATTGGCGGAGTCGAGGCGGACGAGAAAGATGGTGGAAGCGAAAGAGATGCTAGACACACTAGAGCCGTTAGCATCTGCAGATGCGCCAGACACAGTAGAGCCGTCACGAGTGTCGAAAGCGCACGAAGCCCCGTTGCCTCTATCCCTAATGCCTCGCGCTTCCTTAGGGACGCTCCCCACTCCGCTTGAGCCTTTGCCCCGACTTGGGTCGTTCGTCGGTCATTCGAGCATGTGGATCAAGCGAGATGATGTGACCGGGCTTGGTATGGGCGGCAACAAGACCAGAAGTCTGCGGTTTCTCTTAGGAGACGCTATCGTCAAAGGATGCGATACGATTCTCGCCGCGGGAGGACTGCAATCGAACCTTTGCTCCCTTACCGCCGCAGCGTGCGCAAGAATGGGACTTGGCTGCATATTGATCCACAATGACGTCCCGCCGCAAAGACTAGAAGGGAACATGCTGCTAAATCGGATGTTCGGCGCTAGATCCGAGTTTCTGGGCAGGGTATCGGAGGAAGAACGAGCTCTCGCCATGGACCAAATGGCCAAAGACCTGCGGCGTGCAGGCAAGAAACCCTATCCCGTCCACAACGGGGCCTCCACACCCATCGGAGCGCTGGGTTACGCAGAGGCGGCGCTAGAACTTCACAGCCAATGCCGCGAACAGGGCATCCCCATGAGACATATCTGCATCGTAGGCGCTATGGGCGGCACAGCATCTGGATTCGTGTACGGCACTGCGCACCTGGGCGGACCCTTTCGTGTACACGTGATAAGCGTCGAATACGCGGTCGTCGAGCTGGAGCGAAGGCTTACCGGCCTATTCAACGGGCTGCGAGGACTCCTTGGCGCCGCCACCATCCCTCCGGAAAGCGTCATGACCGTATACGGAGATTACGTTGGCGCCGGTTACGGCATACCTACTCCGAAATCCAAGGAAGCTCAAAAGCTTCTGGCACAGCATGAGGGGATTATCACCGAGAACGTCTACACCTCAAAAACCGTGGCAGGGATGCTCGGACTAATCGAGCGAGGCATAATCCCTGCTAATGAGCCGTGCTGCTATATCCACACCGGCGGAATGGGTTCCCTTTTCGCCCAGGACTAATACCCACCGGTCACAAGTATCCGACCGCCATGTTTCCCGCCGCGACGGTCAATGACGTGTCGCCATAGCC
>DAIRWA010000153.1:0-4412 GCA_036802545.1 Bacillota bacterium
AAACTTGGGACAGGCAATGTCGGTAGCTCCGCGCCATTTAGGAAAAGCGCAAGCAATGAGCCGCCGATCGCTGCGAGAGTCTCGCTAGAGGAAAAAGATGTTTGCCCGGTCTTCGTCCCTTCTTCATCCCTTCCTCCTTCCCCCTTGACACTCCCCGCCCATAGTCCTACTCTATGACTTGTGGCATATAGTGTTTCGGATACGAACCCCGTAGTTGCAATAAGGAATACTAGATGGCGGGGCCAGCTACCCAGTAAGAACAGGGGTGCAACCCAAGTGAGAATGAAGAAAGCGACGCAGCAAGAACGAAGAGAGCGGCCCGGTACGAGCTCCGTAGTTGCGGGGAGGAAAGGTTGCTTGGGGATGTCGTCGAGTTCACACCAGTCTCCGCAGACGTAAGGAGGAATACAGGATGGCACGAGAGAGCTCCACCGATGGATCAGCAGCTGCATCCACACCGGGCGGTTCAACGGGCGACACGATGCGCGGCTATGCAGGTAGTTCACCAGGCCGATCAACGCGCCACTCAACGCATGTCTCAACCGCCGCGACACCGGGCCGACCAGTGGAAGTGCTGGCGAATCTAGGCTTCACCGAATACGAGACAAAAACATATCTTTCCTTGTTGAAGAACAACCCGGTGACGGGGTATCAGATAAGCAAGGATGCGGGCATCCCCAGATCTATGGTTTATGAAGCATTGGGCAGGCTAGTCAACAAGGGCGCGGTGATGTCCTTGCCTTTGGGCGATACAACGCGGTACGCTCCGGTTTCGGTCAGCGTGCTTTTGGATAACCTTAGGCACAAGTATGAGGACGCCCTAGACGCCGCCCACGATGTGTTGTCCCAGGAAGAACTGAAAACCCCGGTGGAGCAGGTATGGAACATAGATGGTCGGGATGCGATACTCACCCGCGCCAGAGAGATGATCCGCACATGCCATAAGTCGTTGCTGCTTCTGGCAGATGATTCGACGCTGGTCGACCTTCTGCCGATTCTGAAAGAAACGGTTGGACGCGGGCTGAAGGCCCGCCTCCTTTTATCTGGAGATGCTGAAGTTGAAGGGGTGGAGACGATCCGCCATCCCAGGGCCGAAAGCGAGTGGCAGAAAACCGAGCGTCTCTTGGTGATTGTGACCGACAACTCTCAGTGCCTTATTGGAGGTACCGGTTCAGCGGATACCTGCATTTGGACGGGCAACCGCCACGTGGTTTTCATAGCGCGCCAATTTATCTGGCAGGAAATCTTTACTCAAAGGGCGCTGGAACGCCTTGGGCAACAAGCCATAGACGTGCTGTCCGAGGAAGAGCGCAAAGCGATATTAGGTGAGTGACGGGCGCGTCATCGCATACTGGACCTGTATGGCTGGATGCCTTTTCGGCAGCGGCCGTCCGTGTGGAGGAAGCCGTTACCGGCGCAGAGGTAGCAGTCGCAGCGTGGAGGAAACGGTCGTGAGCGGCCGGGCCACAAGAACGAGTGCCCCGGCGACCTGACGCCCGACGACGCGATGACCCGACACGATGGACAACGGCACCTAGTCCCGAGTGACAGAAACGACGAGGAGCATCAACTCATGAACAGCGATCCCATCGAGATTGAAATAGGACACAGCGGTCTCACTGCCAGTGAAGTGACTGCGCGGAGGAAGCAATATGGGGAGAATTCTTTGCCTGCGGGCAAGCCGCCGTCTCCTCTCACGATGCTATTGTCGCAGTTCAAGAGCCCTCTCATATACGTCATCCTTGGGGCAGCGTTGGTGTCCCTGTTCCTCAAAGAGTACCAGGACTTCTGGATCATCATGGGTGTCGTTGTCTTCGACGTCATACTGGGATTCATCCAGGAGTATCAAGCAGCGGCCACTTACCAAAGCCTGAAGTCCCTGGTGAAGCCTATGGCAATTGTCATACGTGACGGGCATCGGGTAGAGGTTGATTCCAAGGAATTGGTCCCTGGCGATGTCGTCCTCCTGGCCGCAGGGGATAAGCCGCAGGCAGACGGGCTTCTCCTCGAGGCCAAGAATCTGTCACTCAACGAGAGCATCCTCACCGGCGAGAGCGAGGCCGTCATCAAGAGGGAAGGGGACTCCGTGTTCATGGGGACTACCACGGTCGCGGGTAGAGGGGTCTTCCAGGTCACGGCTATCGGGCGCGCGACCAAGCTGGGGGAAATCGCCCAGAGCATCACCGATACTCCCGACGCCGAGACTCCGCTTCAGAAGCGGCTCGCCGCTTTTAGCGTCACGCTCACCAAGTTCGTCGTTGCGGTGACAGCGGGTATGTACGTTATCGGTGTAGCCATGGGGAAGAACCCAATCGACATGGTTCGCACGGCTATCATACTGGCCATCGCTGCCATCCCGGAAGGGTTGCTAATAGCGGTCACCGTGATTTTGGTGTTGGGGATGAAGAGAATCCTCACTCGTCAGGGTTTGGTCAAGCGCCTTCTGGCTGTCGAAACCCTGGGATCTGTGACGGTCATATGCACCGACAAGACGGGAACGCTCACCGAAGGCTTGATGAGGGTTGTGGACTGGGACTTCGCTGACGAGGACATGGCCCTCAAGGTCCTGGCGCTGAACAACAACTTAGCCGACTCCATGGAAGTAGCACTGTGGGATTTGGCCAGGTCGGAGAGCGGGATTGACCCCGCCGAGACCGCACGGCAGTACCCAAGAGCTGACGAGTTGCCTTTCTCTAGCGAGGCCAAGTTCATGATCACCGCCAACGAGATTGGGGATAGCCGTTACCTCCTGCTCAAAGGAGCTCCCGAGGTAGTGCTGGGGAAATGTGGGGTGGACGACGAGGCGAGAGCCGCTCTGCTCACCCGGTTTGACGACTGGGCGCGAAAGGGGCAGAGGCTACTGGGACTTGCCTACAGGCAAGTCGATGGTGACGCCAAGTTCGGGGCAGCTGTGGGGTCAGGCGAGGTATCGGGCGCGGGATCTGGTAGGAGCTTGGATGAGGGCCAGAGTGAGGGCTTGGACGACCTGCGCGGTTTCGTGTGGGCGGGGCTGGTCGGGCTTCAGGATCCCGTGCGGGAGGAGGTCCCAGCGTCCATCGAGACCTGCAAACGCGCAGGGATCCAAGTGAAGATGATAACCGGGGATCACAGGCTTACCGCTATCCGCGTGGCCAGGTCAATCGGCCTTGACGCTGACGAATCGGGGGTAATCGAAGGCAAGGACCTTGAGACGATGAGCGATGAGGAACTCCTCGCGAGGATCAAAGATGTATCTGTGTTCGCGAGGGTCCTTCCTCACCAGAAGCTCAGGATCGTGTCGGCTCTGCAGTCTTTGGGAGAGGTCGTCGCCATGGTGGGGGATGGGGTCAACGACGCCCCCGCTCTGAAGAAATCGGATATTGGAGTGGTGGTCGGCACCGCCACTGACGTCGCCAAGGAGACAGCGGATCTGGTCCTCATGGATTCTGACTTCAAGACGACCGTGGCGGCGGTCGAAGAGGGGCGCGTAGTCTTCCAAAACATCAAGAAGGTCGTGTCATATACGCTATCCAACTCGTTTGCCGAGATACTGTTAGTGTTTGTATCCATGCTCCTTGGATGGCCGGCGCCGCTGACCGTCGCCCAGATCCTGTGGATACACCTGATTTGTGACGGGCCGGTCGATATCGTCCTTGGCTTTGAGCCCAAGGAAGAAGGTATCATGGAGGAAGATCCAAGGCCTGTATCGGAGCCGATCTTGGACCGTCTGGGCATGGGTCTTATCGGGGCCATCAGCGTCACGGCCGCCGCGGGTTGCTTATGGATGTTCGGTCACCATTGGATGAGCCACGGGGATCTAGCGCTCGCCAGGACCATCGCGTTCGAGACGCTGGCCGTTATTTCGCTGGTCTACGTGTTTGCGTACAGGAGCATGCGGCGGAGCCTGTTCCACTCGGGTCACTTGACGTCCAATAAGCCGTTGTTGGCTGCCGTCGGGCTTGGGTTTGTGCTGGCCTTTCTACCGTCGGTCTCGCCTACTATCGGCAAGGCGCTTGGCGTGGTCCCGCTGCAGCTGGAGCACTGGGCGATGGTGTTTGGGCTCAGCTTCTCGCTGTTGTTCATCGTCGAGGTGGCGAAGCACGTGGCATTGGGCCGGGCGGTTCGCAAAGCAGATGAGGGGGCGATGGAGTGAGGGGAAGCACATACAAGGAGCTCCCGACCTGGTAGTGGAGGTTCTGTCGACAACTGAGAAGGAGCGGGACCGAGTTGTGAAGAGAGAAGTTTATGCCGGGTATGGGGTGTCCGAATACTGGGCGGTTGACCCCTGCTGTAAGACCATCGAGGTAATGGTCCTCTCGGGTCACAACTATGGCCCTGGCCGGGTTTTGGGGGCCGGCGACGCCTTGAAGAGCGATGTTCTTCCTGGATTAGAGCTAGATGTGGAGAGCGTTTTTGCGGGAGTATGGGAGCGG
>DAIRWA010000154.1:0-4395 GCA_036802545.1 Bacillota bacterium
GACGCCTTCCGCGCCAGGCTGAAGAGTGACAACTCCTACCAGAGGTCCATAGGCCTCATGCTCATCGCCGACAATGCGAAGTGGGATTCGGCAGGCAAGATGGAAGCAGCACTTGAGGACTACCTAGACCTTCTCGGCGATGGGAAACCCATAACCGTGCGCCAGTGTATACAGGGGTTGAGTAAGATAGCGCTGCACAAACCGGACCTCGGCTCGAAGATCGCGGATAGACTCGTTGCGTTCGACCTCGCCGGCCAGAAAGAGACCATGCGTAAGTCCATCCTCCTGGATATCGTGAACACGCTGATGGTTATAGGAAAGAACACCACGGCTGATCGTCGAACATCGGACACAATCGAGGCCTTCATCCAGGATGCTCTGTCGGGCGATGTCCTTGATAAGAAGACAAAACGGCAGATAGAAAAGCAGATGGGAGCCCATTGGTGACCCTACAGGGGTGATGCGATGGCCCCGCCAGAGTGGAGGGTGGCGTACCAGCATCGCTGCCCCGTCCATGCCCACCTGACCAGGGAGGAAGTGGAGTACGTGGCGGGGGCTCTGAGAAGGGGAAAAGGATTGCGCAAGACGAAGTCCTAGTTCATGGACATGCCAAGTAGACTCGGGAGGGATGCAAATGGGGGTATATGAGAGTCTTGTACAGGCTAAAGCGAATGGAGCGCTCCTGGATCTCAAGAAACTGAGCCCCAGTGACCTAAGGACCATGTTTGTCGAGGAGCGCATCTCAGATTCCCTGATTGCGGATTTGTTTGGTGTCTCGAGGTCACGAGTTACCTACCTGAGAAGGAAGCACGGCTTCACAGCAAGGAGAGCGGCCATCGATCAGTGCCTATCTGGCCGGACAGTGAAGGCCAGGGCCATGAACAGGGAAGCCAAAGGTCGAATCTTGACGAGTTCCAGCGTCAGCACGATCTCGAAAGCGGTAACTCACTTTGCGTTTCGTAATGGTCCCGTGGAAGACATGCATGCTAACGGACAGCTGTCGCAGGACGACATGAAGACGCTCAACAAGTTTATGGTGAACAGGTTGGCGTACGTGTTCTCCTTGATAGCTGAAGAACGGTGGCTCGAGTTTGAGTGGCTAGTCTGGTCCACGGACCGCTACTTTGGAGCTGACTGGGATGATGCCCAACCAGATAATGGTGGATCGAGAGAACTACTTGAGATGGAATTGCGGGATTACCGAAGCTACAGACGCAAGTTCTGATGGGCCATCCGTTTTTCTTGGCGTCTGCCTGCCGGCATATCGATTCGTGGTCAGCTAGCGGCAGTTCTTCTCTGAAGGAGAAGAAGGCACCGCATACCGTTGAGATAGAAAAGAACTTGGAAGATGAGATTCAAGGAATCACACTTCCCATGATATCTTTGATATAATGCAGTAAAGAAATACGGATAAGAAAGACAGGATCGGAGCATACTGGGAGGGAGAACGATGGCCACATTGGAGCGTAGAGACGTGGATAGAAAAATCATCAGTGTTTCGCCCAAGCGGCAAATCACCATACCCCTTAGGTTTTTTCAGCAGGTCGGCTTGGGCAAAGAAGTGGAATGCCTTGTGCAAGACGGAACCATCGTTATCCGCCCGCTGCCTTCAGATGAGGGCGAGTTCACAGTCGAGATCCTAAGAGATCTGGTTGCCCGAGGGTACCAAGGTGAAGAGCTAGTGAGCAAGTTTGCCGAGCAGAAAGCCAAGCTCAAGACTGCGGTCGGTCGGATGGTGCACGAGGCGGATGAGATCGCCCACGGTAAACGAAAGGGCGCTACTCTCTCAGACGTCTTTGGGAAAGAGTGACCCATGTATGAAGTGCGGTTTTCGTCCGCTGCAGAGCGGTACCTCAAGAAGCTGAGGGAAAAGGGACTCAGGGACGCCTATCGCGTTGCTCTAATGAGGATTGCAGAGAATCCTTACATCGGACAAGCTAAACGAGGCGATCTTGCAGGGATATACGGGTATGATGTGCATTACGCGAACGTCAACTACGAGATTGCGTATCGTGTGTACGAAGAAGGTGCCCGTCTCGTCGTTGTGGTGCTCGCAGGATCAAGAGAAAACTTCTACGAGCAGCTGAAGCGATACATCAAGTAGCATAGTATTTGCGCGGTACGCGAATCGAAGACTAATATTCAGAACGCGGAAAACCTAAGGCACGGTGACAGTTATGCCAAAGCCCCGCAAGATGCTGACCGACTGCGATGCTCACATCGTTTCGCTCATGAGGCTCATCGAAACCCAGAGCAAGGTGACGATAGCCAACTGGTGCGTATCCTATGCCGATGCCCACCTGCTGCCAGTCTGGGAGAAGACGTTCCCGGATGATGACCGTCCGAGAGCGGCTCTTCAGGCGGCGAGGGACTGGCTGGAAGGGAGGATCAAGCTCCCAGTGGCGAAGAAGGGAGGATCAAGCTCCCAGTGGCGAAGAAGGTGATCCTTGATGCCCATGCCGCTGCACGGGAAGCCGAGGGGAACCCGGCCGCGCAAGCGGCGGCGAGAGCCATAGGGCAAGCGGCGTCGACTATCCACAGCGCCACACATTCGCTCGGCCTGCCCCTGTACGGTTCATTAGCGATCGCGTACGACCGCATAGATGTCCAATCCCGTGGGAGGAACTCCTCCGAGTTGCCGCTGAGGAGTGCCGGAAGATGGACGCGGCGCTGCGGGCAGTAGCGGTGGAGAACGAGCCGAATCCGGCCAAAGTGAACTGGAAGTGCTGATAGGAAATCGACTGGAGGGCTGCGCATGGCCAGTAGTGTTAGGATCAGATTGGCTACGATCGTTGTGGATTGCCCCGACGCGTAGACTCTGCTACCGAAGTCCTGCAGCAGGGGGTACAGGTGTCCTGGACAACTTGCGCGTAACGAACTGGTAACCCGTTTCGACAGTGGTCACGTCTTGCCGCGATTGTCAATTGCGATCTTGTGTTAGGAGGGGTTAGCCCGGCCTGCGCCCGTTCTCTGCAAATCAGGTAGGCTGATCTCGGGGGTTCTGGGGCCGATTTTGGCACCTCCTTCCCCGTCCGGGTTTAGTAGACCTTGTACGATTTAGTGCCGCCTTCCCAGAGCGGCAGAGGTATTGTAGTGGGTTGCCCGTTCTGGAGAAGAGACTATCCACCGCCACCCGAAGATTCCCATTTTCCGGGACGGCCCTACCGCAGTTCCGAGACAAAGGCCTGTTAGACGCATTGTGCGGTAAAGGGGACGGGCGGATCGAGGTGACAAACGGGCGGGCCGAAAACCGGCGATTTCGGCCGATTTTCGGGGTTCGCGGGCGATCTTGAGCGCGAATACCGGGCCGTGGGATTTGGTACAGGCTGTGTTCCAAGGATTCCCTGGGAATCAGAGGGTAGCCAAGAACAGAAAAACCCGCTTGCGCGAGGGCAAACTGCGCAATCACTTGCGCGGTAGCATACCGGATCACTCCAGTGCTTCCTGGTACGAAATTGCTTTCTCACCGTTCTTGTGGGCTTGGACCAGCCGGTCTATGACCAAGTCCATTAGCTTTCGTTCATCCCGCATTTCCGCGGGTCTCTTCCGGCGGACCCTCCGGGCTCGTAATCTCTTCATGCACACCACCACTGGAGAATTCGATGGAGGCCCCAACTGACCCTCTTGGACTTGATATCTTCTTGGCCCGATCTAACATGGCAAAAGTAGGACGCCTAAGGTACACAGGAGAGAGTGTCCTTTGCAGGGGAAAAGCCTAAAGGTTCCTATACGTGTTCCTGGTCCCGTCACGCCCGGCCGGAAGTCATGGCGGAAGCTCGTGGCCGACGCCGACCCATCCCGGCCTGGAGGCTACGCCTATCTCGGTGAGTGGTTACCCGTGGGTCGCGGTGTTGAACTTGAGGCCGGGTCGTACGTGCCCCTGTACGACGAAGTTGGTGATCGGGCGGTCCTACCTGGCGTATCCCTGGCGCGTCTAGGTTCGGACGGAGTGTGGCAAGCCAGATTCGCGCAGTAGGACGCAGCTGGGCAAGTGCGCTTAGGGACCGAGTCACGGTGCAGATCCAGGATATAGGTGGGCAGAGGCACTCCTGATCAGGGGGAGTCGCCACACAGCGAAACGTCGCACCGAGGAATCTTCGCAAAAGATACATTTTGCGAAGAACTGTGGGGGTGCCAGCCTCCCTCCTGTGCAGGATCTTGGCCTATGGGCATGGCGACTTCCCGGGTTTGCCTTCGCTTAGGCGACTGCCCACCAGACAAGAGCGCTATCATGCAGGGCTTTGATTCTCTCCAGCGGAGCGGATTTTGCTTCATGATCAACGCCCGGTGCCCCGAGTCGCGACGCAATCGGCTTGACCCCCTAACTTTGGACACCTAAGTGCCCGCAGCCGTGCAGCTCGCATCCTTGCTTTGATTTGCTCGATAATACTCGTC
>DAIRWA010000155.1:0-4384 GCA_036802545.1 Bacillota bacterium
CAGATCTTGGTGTTCGCGTTTCCCATGTTAGGCAACTATGGGGTCCCCTTACGAGACAACCAAGCCTCGCGGGTCTATGCAAGGGGTGTGGTGGTTAGGGACTTGTGGAAGGGGCCTGTCGAAGACGACCGTCAGTCGCTTAGCGAATTCCTGGCACAAGGCGGCTGCCCGGTGTTGACGGGTGTGGATACTCGACGCTTGGCGCTGCATCTACGAGACCACGGCATCAAGAAGGGGGTTATCGCTCCCGTGCCCGAATCAGGTTTGACGCCGGACTTAGTCGATTCGCTGGTCACAGAGGCTTCATCTCTAGACATAAAGGGCCTGGTAGAGGGAGTAGCCGCGCGCGAAGTGCGCCGTATCGGGCCGCTTCAGTCTGAAGGCGATAATCCGCACAAAGGGCGCAATTCACAAGGGCAGGGCCTGGGCGTCATCGTGGATTTCGGAGCGGACGGAAACGTCGAGGAGTCTCTTCTTGGATTAGGGTTTGAGCTCGTGTTCGTCCCGCCGACAACGCCGACCGAAGACATCCTTGCGATGAGTCCGGACTTTGTCATCTTCTCCAACGGCCCCGGCGATCCCGACGATAACGAGGCCGCTATCGAGGCTGCACGTGAGATCCTCGGGAAAGTCCCCGTATATGGAGTAGGCTTAGGCCACCAAGTCATGGCCAGGGCAGCCGGAGCCAACGTAATCAGACTTAAGCACGGACATCACGGCGCCAACTACCCGGTGAAAGAGCTTGCCACAGGCAAAATGCTGACAACGCTCCAAAATCACACTTATACGGTGGACCCAGAAAATCTTCCTTCAAGCGTAGTGGTAACCCATATCAACATCAACGATGGCAGTATAGAAGGACTTAGATATAAGGACCCTCGGACCGGAGATGACCTCCTTGCAGCGTCGGTCCAGTTCTGTCCCGAAGGACCCTTCCTACTGGATGCCCTGCTGCAACCAAAGCCGGCGGAGCAGGCGAAGGGAGCCACGCACAATGCCTAAGCTTACCGATATAAGACGAGTGCTGGTTCTTGGCTCCGGCCCTATAGTCATCGGTCAGGCTGCCGAGTTCGACTACTCAGGCACTCAAGCGTGCAAAGCTCTCAAGGAGGAGGGTATCCGCGTTTCTCTCCTAAACCCAAACCCGGCTACAATTATGACCGACGCCGATATAGCCGACAGAACTTATATCGAGCCGCTTACCGTAGAGAGCGTACGCCAGATTTTCGAGAAGGAGAGGCCCGATGGACTCATAGCGACGATGGGTGGGCAGGCGGGACTGAACCTCGCCGTCGAACTCTTTGAAGCCGGCCTTCTCGAAGCATACGGAGTCCGTATCTTGGGAACCGATGTCGCCGCCATCCAAAAGGGCGAAGACCGGGACCTGTTCAAGAACACTATGATAGAACTGGGACAACCTATTCCGGCCAGCATGATCGTAACCGGGATGGATCAAGTCGAAGAGGCTCTTGAGACCGTCGGTATACCGTGCGTTATTCGTCCGGCGTACACCCTAGGCGGAACGGGCGGCGGGTTTGTGAACGACAGGGAGGAATTCGAGGAAAGCCTCGAGCGCGGGCTTCTTGCGAGCCCGGTGCGAGAGGTTCTAGTAGAAGCGTCCTTATACGGTCAGAAGGAGATAGAGTTTGAAGTCGTTCGAGATAACGTTGGAAATGTCGTCGCGGTGTGTTCTATGGAGAACATCGATCCAATGGGCATTCATACGGGGGACAGCATAGTCGTCGCTCCAACGCTTACCTTGACGAACCGCCAGTATCAGCGCCTTAAGAGGGCAGCGCTGGACATAGTCCACGGACTTGACATCAAGGGCGCGTGTAACGTTCAAATGGCTCTGAAGTCGGGAAACGACGAATATTGCATCATTGAGGTTAACCCTAGGGTGAGTAGATCGAGCGCTCTGGCATCTAAGGCTACGGGCTATCCCATTGCCAGAGTAGCCGCGAAGATTGCCCTGGGTTACAACCTCGACGAAATACAGAACGAGGTAACCAAGAAGACCACAGCGTTCCATGAGCCCGCCATCGACTATGTCGCGTTGAAACTTCCCCGGTGGCCGTGGGATAAGTTTTCAGAAGGCAGGAAGGTTCTGGGTTTGCAGATGAAGTCCACGGGCGAAGTGATGGCCATCGGCCGTACGTTCCAAGAGGCCTTGGGTAAGGGCATTTCTTCCATGGACCAAAAGAACGAGCTCTGGGGGAAAATCGGGGCCGAGGGCGTAACCCGGGAGCAAGTCGTGGACGGTCTTCACGCGTCAGATGACAAGAGGTTGATGTGGATATTCCGGGCTTTGGCCATAGGGATTTCCACTGACGAAGTGTCCCGCGCGACCGGAATCGACAGGTTCTTCATCCAGCGTATCTCCGCGATGGTGCAGGCGGAAGAGGAACTGACAGAATGTCGGCGATTACTGCTGGCCTTAGAGAGCGGGGAAGAGAATAGGGCGACGGCAGTCACCCTGCGGCGCGCAAAGGAGCTGGGCATCTCCGACCGCCGTATCGCAGCGCTTTGGGGAACCAGCGAGCAGATCGTGAGGGATATCAGAGAGAAGACAGGCATCCGGCCTGTTTTCAAGATGGTGGATACGTGCGCGGGCGAGTTTGAGGCGACCACGCCCTATTACTACTCGACCTACGAGGAAGTCACGGAAGTACAACCTTGGGACAGCGAGGCGAAACCCCGAGTAGTCGTCCTTGGAAGCGGGCCGATCAGAATCGGCCAAGGCATCGAATTCGATTACTGCGCTGTTCACGCAGCCCAGGCGCTTGAGCGGGAAGGCTATGCCTCAATCATTATCAACAACAATCCGGAAACGGTTTCCACTGACTTCAACACCGCTTCCCGCCTGTATTTTGAGCCCCTTACCTTCGAACATGTTATGGCCGTGATAGACGCGGAGAAACCGGTGGGGGTTTTGGTCGGATTCGGCGGCCAGACTGCTATCAACCTTGTGGATTCGCTGAACGATGCCGGGGTCAAAGTGCTAGGCACCGGGCCAGACGCCATAGACATAACCGAAGAGCGGGGCAGATTCATCTCTCTTTTACATGACTTGGGTATACCGGCGATTCCGGGCACAGCGGTTCGCGCGAAAGAAGACGCTTTGCGCGCGTCCCAGATCATCGGGTTTCCCCTGGTCGTTCGGCCTTCATACGTCCTGGGGGGGCGAGGAATGGCCATCGTGTATAACCGGGACGAACTGGAGCAGTTCATGGATGAGGCCTTAGGCGAAAACGAGGGACACGACGTCTTGCTAGACAGGTACGTCCTGGCAGTAGAGGCTGAGGTTGATGTAGTGTCTGACGGGGCGTCGTCCTTTGTTCCGATAGTCATCGAACACATTGAGCGTTCGGGGGTTCACTCAGGAGACTCGATCGCGGTTGTTCCGTCGAGGCGGATTTCGCCGGCAGCCAAGTCCAAGATAGTCAAGTATTCAGAGGAACTATGCAGGTCCTTGTACATCCGGGGTATAGCCAATATCCAATATATCGTGGATGGAGATACCGTGTATTGCCTTGAGGTTAATCCGCGGGCAAGTCGCACCGTCCCATTTGTGACTAAGGCAACGGGTTTCCCACTTATCCGCGTGGCTACAGGGCTGTCTTTGGGCCGCACTTTGAAGTCCTATGGGGTTGATCCCGGGGGCGGACCCGAACCTGCTCGGTACGCCGTGAAAATGCCTGTGTTTTCCTGGAGCAAAATCCCGGGTGTCGATCCGATAGTGGGACCGGAGATGAAGTCCACAGGAGAGGTCATGGGTTTCGGGGACACGGCCGACGAAGCCATGCTCAAGTGCTTTGATACCCAAGGCTTGTTCCACGCGTCTCACGGCGGAGCGCTGATTACCGTGGCCGATAGGGAAAAAGCCGGGGCTGTGGAGGTGGCTAAGGCGTTGTCCGATGCAGGATGGACTTTGTACGCTACCGATGGAACATCCGCGTACCTGGCGTCTCACGGAATTCTGACAGAGCGGGTTCTGAAGTTCAGCCAAAGCGCGAATGGTCAAAGCGGGAAGAGGATTGGGGAAGTCCTTGCCCGTGGCCAGGTTCATGTCGTGGTCAACATGTTCACCAAAGGTGAGCACGTAGAGCGAGACGGTTTTAAGATACGCGCCTTGGCGTCAGCTCGCGGGATCCCGGTGCTGACGTGCATGGATACTTCGGTGGCTTTCGCCAAAGCCGTGGCGAGCAAAGCCGATCTGAAGGTAGTCGCGCTACAGGATGTGCTTTCCGCCGGAACGCCGTCCGAGTGGGGGAAAGGCTTCCTTGGACTGGGCAGAAGGGTGTCCGAGACAGTGTCTACGTAAAGCATAGGGCTCCGGTGTTTTGGCCGGAGCCCTTATCAGACCCACGGGCGAGTGGGCTGT
>DAIRWA010000156.1:0-4322 GCA_036802545.1 Bacillota bacterium
TAGGAAGACGGTGGTTAATTGGCGGACGTAGCTTACAGCAAAACCCCAGACGAACTAGAGCCAACAACCCGCAAGTCAATTTTCCAATACGTCTTGAGCGCCACTATGGCGCTTGAATTTGGCCGGGGGCTCCAAAATGGAGTCTTCAACAACTTTGTGGTAGAAACGCTCGACATTACGCCCGCGCAATTGGGCTTTATTCAGGGGGTAAGAGAGATCCCGGGACTGCTTACCGCTCCTCTTGCCGTCGCGTCGGGATATTTCAAAGAGAACGTCTGGGCGGGAGTCTGCCTGATAGCGACTGCCGTGGGACTAGCCCTCCATTCGGTCACTTTTAGTTTTGGCATGCTTATTGTCGCTACACTGGTCTATTCCACCGGTTTTCACCTGTTCTTCCCGGTACAGCAGTCTATCGTCATAAAGGCGTCCCGTCCTGAAGAGAGAGCTACAAGGATGGGGCGGCTAAACAGCGGCGGGGCGGCGGCTTCACTTGCGTCCTTGGCCGTTGTGATGTTCCTGACCCGTTCAGGCGGCAAAGTCAACTACGGGTGGATTCACCTGGCTGCCGCCCTTTCAGTGCTGTTGGGAGGTTTGGCGGTCCTGTTAAGGCGTCTTCCCGGAACTGCCGCGACCAGCAAATCCATGAACTATGACATGAGATACAAGAGCTACTATGTTCTCACGCTCTTAAGCGGGTCTCGCAGGCACATTACCATGACTTTCGCGGGCTATCTTCTGGTGAGCGTTTACGGCATCCAGGTCGGCACCATGGTTTTTCTCACGGCGCTATCGAGCGTTGTGGCCATCATAACTAGGCCTTTTATAGGAAGAGTCGTGGACGCGTGGGGGGAGCAGCGGAGTCTTGTGTTGAATTATTCACTGGTAATCATTATGTTCATGGGATACGCCTTGTTCAAGAACATCTGGCTCCTGTACACTGTATTTGTGCTGGATCACGGGCTTCAGGGTTTCGATGTGGCGATAACAACCCACTTAGGCAAAATCGCGTCTAAAGAGGTCTTGTCTGCGGCCTACGCCATGGGCAGCACCATAAACCACGTGACAGGCGTGTCGGTTCCCATGGTCGGAGGTTACCTCTGGGATATCACCGGCCCCGCTTCTGTTTTCGTCGGTGGGGCGGCAATCGCCCTAGCATCGCTGTTGTACAGCATGAGGTTGAATAAGCTCGAAAAGGCAGCGGACTTTCTGACGAGGAGCGGTAGCTAATGGAGTTGTTGGTGCCGATTGTTGTCGGTTTTGCGGCAGGGATAATCGGGACAGGCCTAGGCGGGGGCTTGCCGTTTGTATTCAAACTAGAGGGGAAGAGAGTTACCGCGTTCTTGCTGGCGGCTGCGGCAGGTGTAATGACCAGCATTTCACTCCTGGAACTAGTGCCCGAGGCCGTGGAAGCCGCCGGAGGGTCGTGGGCGGCGGTTGGGTTGGTATTGGGGACTTTGGGACTGTACCTACTGGACAGGATGTTACCCCACATTCACCGCGGTACTGGCGCTGAGAAGGCCAATGGGATGATCCGTACAGGGATTCTTATATGTCTAGGAATATCTCTTCACAATTTCCCTGAAGGACTTGCCATCGGTGCGGGATATGCGCACGAGGCTGCTTTTGGGTTAAACGTAGCCATTCTAATCGCCTTACAGAACATTCCTGAAGGAGTCGCCATGGCGGTCCCGCTCAGAGCGGGAAATGTCTCGCCCCGGAATACGATCTTGGCTGCTGTCGGGTCCGGCATCCCCATGGGCCTAGGCGCGGCACTGGGCCTTTTCGCAGGCAGCGTGTCCCCGATATGGTTGTCTATCTCTTTGAGCAGTGCCGCCGGGGCCATGATGTACGTCGTTAGCGACGAACTGATCCCTGAGGCTCACGCGCTAGGGGTTCCGCCGTACCCTACTACAGGGTTGGTCACAGGTATCATAGTCGGAGTTTTGGCTTGCTTCCTGGGCTAGGGACACGCTCGAGGGGCGAAATTGACCCCCCTTCCTGCCGTGGATATAATCTCTTTGAACCTTGGCCCTACGCCGTTCCTTACATATTGGAGGTCTTTTGCTATGAGAATGTCTATGCGGTTTGGAAAAACTCTCAGGGAGAGCCCAGCGGAGGCGGAGCTCCCTTCTCATAAACTGATGCTCCGCGCCGGCTTCATCGCGAAAGTCGCTGCGGGGATATACGACTATATGCCGTTTGCCTGGAGAACGGCCCGCAAGATTGAAGAGATCATGCGGAATGAGATGAACGCTATACTTGGGCAGGAAGTGCTAATGCCCGTGGTAAACCCTGCGGAGCTGTGGCAAGAAACCGGCAGATGGCAGACGGTTGGGCCCGAAATGGTTCGTATGAAAGACCGTTCGGGAAGAGACATGGTGCTTGCCATGACCCACGAAGAGACCATGACGGATTTGGCTAGGCGATACGTAGACTCCTACAAGCAATTGCCCATGGTCGTGTACCACATCCAGACGAAATTCCGGGATGAGCCGAGACCCCGTGCCGGTTTGATACGAGTTCGGGAGTTCATCATGAAAGACGCTTACAGCTTCCACGCCGATCAAGCCGGACTTGACGAGTACTATCCCAACATGTGCAGGGCTTATAGGAGGATTTGCCTTGCCTGTGGGGTACCTGTCGTGCAAGTCCTAGGCGATGTGGGCATGATGGGCGGCACTAACGCGCACGAGTTTGCCTACCTTACAGAATACGGCGAAGACACCCTTCTCATGTGCCCTGAGTGTGGATATGCATCCAACAGAGACACAGCCACTATCCGCAAAGAGCTTGACGACAATATGGTTTCCAACGTTCCCTCTCCTGAGATGGTGGCAACTCCCGGGAAGAACACCATAGCTGATGTCGGAGAGTTCTTGGGCGTGGACACCAAACGCACCATGAAAAGCATGGTCTATCTAGACGGCGAATCCGGGCTGGTCATGGTGGTCATAAGGGGCGACCTGGACGTAAACGACAGGAAACTGGCGAATTTGTTGCATCTGGAAGAGGTGCGCCTTGCGGAGGAAAGTGATCTGAAGAAGGCCGGTCTATCCCAAGGGTACATGTCTCCGGTTGGCCTTACGGGCGTGAAGATAGTGTGTGATGATAGCTTGAACACCAGCCAAGGCTACGTCGCCGGAGCCAACGAACCGGGATTCCACTTAAAGAACGTTGTGCCCGGAAGGGATTTTTCCATGTCCCACAGAGGAGATTTTGCCGCAGCACGTCACGGCGATCCTTGCCCGGTGTGCGGGTCGCCTCTCGAGGTCAAGAGAGGCGTAGAAATCGGCAACACTTTCAAGCTGGGCACAAGGTATTCCGGCACCATGGGGGCCAACTTCCTGGACGAGCAGGGGAAGTCCAGACCGTTAGTGATGGGATGTTACGGGATGGGGCTCGGCCGGCTTTTGGCCTGCGTCGTGGAAGCTAACCACGATGAGCGCGGGATTATCTGGCCGATGTCTGTGGCCCCGTATCACATCTACATCGTCGCCTTAGGGGCGTCTTCTTCGGTTAAGGAGCAAGCGTCGGCGCTGTACTCCGATCTAACCGCGAAAGGGTTCGAAGTTGTCTTGGATGATAGGGATGAATCCGCGGGCGTCAAGTTCAACGATGCTGACCTTCTGGGTATGCCTGTGAGGATCACTCTGTCCGAGCGCAGCCTCAAAGCCGGAGGCGTAGAACTGAAGATGCGGACCGAGAAGAGCCCCAGAATCGTAACTCTTTCCGAGCTCGAAGGGGAGCTCAAAAGGATTATTGACGAAGAGATGCGACGCTTATCGCCGGATGAGGTGATCTAGGTGGGACTAAATATCGGTAATTGCATGACGTCTTCCCAGATTCGCGATTCCTTTCTGAAGTACTTCCGGGATCGTGGCCATACCGTGGTGCCCAGCTCGTCTCTTGTGCCTTTCGGGGATCCGACCCTCCTCTTCACTAATGCGGGCATGGTTCAATTCAAAGACGTCTTCCAGGGCTTGGAGAAGCGTTCCTATACGAGGGCGGCAAGCTCCCAAAAGTGCGTAAGGGCCGGGGGCAAGCACAACGACCTGGACAATGTGGGTTTTACCGGGCGGCATCAAACCTTCTTTGAGATGCTGGGTAATATGTCGTTCGGCGAGTACTTTAAGGAAGGTGCCATCGCCTTCGCGTGGGAGTACCTGACGGAGGTTTTAGGGCTGCCCAAAGACCGCCTTTGGGCGACCGTGTTTCGCGATGATGACGAGGCGGTGGGTCTGTGGAAGAAGGTAGCCGGGCTTTCCGCCGATAGGATCGTTCGCCTTGGAGAGGCCGACAACTTCTGGGCAATGGGCGATACA
>DAIRWA010000157.1:0-4315 GCA_036802545.1 Bacillota bacterium
GCAAGACACCCGGTACCGGTGACCCCCGAAATCGGTCTTCGGATCAGCAAGAGAACCCTTGGGATGGTTTTCGTTGTTGATTCCCCTCACGGTTCACCTGTAGAATCTAGGTGACGGGCAGGTTGTCCGGCAGGCAACCTCAGAAAACCCGCAGCCGGGAGGACTACCGTGACCGATTTTCCGCGCAGCATTCCAGATTTCTCGCTAGACGACCCCATCAGGCTCTTGACCGACGCCTTCAATCCAGAAGGGCTTGTGTCCCGATTCATCCCCGGCTTCGAGAAACGACCGCAACAATTGAAGATGGCTCTGGCGGTATGGCGTTCGATTGAAGACGGAGGCCAGCTTCTTGTGGAAGCCGGCACAGGCACGGGCAAGTCTCTGGCTTACCTTTTCCCCGCTCTGCTCCAATCTGCCAGAACGGGAAAACGCATCATTGTCTCAACCCATACGGTAAATCTGCAGGAGCAGTTGGTACGAAAGGATATCCCCCTTGTCGCGACAATGCTGAGAGAGTCAGGTTTTGAAGCGGCATATTCAATTTTCAAGGGACGACGCCACTATCTGTGTCAGCGCCGCTGGAATCAGTCCTACGCCGCTGCTGAGGAAAGGCTGTCCCTCTTCGCCCCTGACGCGACCGACAAGATCATCATGGCCTTGGCTGAAACAATAAAAGCCGATAAGTGGCAAGGAGACAGGGACGATCTCTCGATGCATGTTCCCGATGGCATTTGGGCGGAAGTCTGCTCCGAAGGCGACCGCTGCATGTCTCAAAAGTGTCGGTACAAAGACAGTTGCTACTACCAACGACACAAGAAGAACCTAGAAAAGTGTCACCTGATAGTGGTGAATCACGCCTTATTCCTCGCCCACCTGGCGATAAACAAGGAGAGCAAGGGCCAGGCAGGTCTTCTCCCCGGATTTGAGGTCGTCATAATGGACGAAGCCCACCACTTAGAAGACGCGACTCGAGGAAGCCTTGGCACGGAGATAAGCGAGTTCCGCCTAAAGAGACTCTCAGATGACACCGTGCGCAAAGCCACGACCGGCGACTTAGGAAAAGTCCTGGGGCGTGACGAGGCCCGAAAGCTAAAGATAGCCCTTGACGACCTCACCGCGTCTTTGGGGCGTGCCCTTAGGAAGGTCCGAGTGGGACACAGGGACAAAGAGCGACTGAGAGACTCTGATTGCCTTGATCCCGGTCTGGCCAAGGCTCTTAGGGATGTAAGCGCGTCCATGAAGGACTGGGAGGATTTGGACCTCTCTGACGAGGAGCGCTTCGAGGTCGCGGGCCTTCGCAAGCGTCTCGGCGTCTTAGCATCGGATTTGGAAAGCATAAACCGTTTGGAGGGCTCGGGTGACAGCTTCGTGTACTGGGCCGAAACCCAGGAAGGACACAGAAGGCGGTCGGTTGTAGTCAAACGGTCCCCTCTAGAAGTAGGCCCCTACCTCCGCGAGGCTCTGTGGTCAGAAGTACCTACAGCTGTCCTCACATCGGCGACGCTTACTGCGAACAGCCGCTTCGACTACATGAAAGACATGCTTAGCCTAGAAGACACCGGAGCACTCATTTTGGGCTCCCCATTTGATTTCAAACGGCAGGCCATTTTGTGTGTGCCCAAAGACAGCAGGGGAAGAAACGTCAACTCTCCCGAGTTTAGCGACTACGTCGCTGACAAAGTCATGGAGATAGTGGACATGTCCCGGGGAAGAGCTTTCGTCTTGTTCACAAACAAGAGGTCTTTGGAACGAGTAGTGGAGCTCACCCGCGATCGCATTGAGGAGAAGGGCTACCCTGCTCTAAAGCAGGGTGACGCTTCAAGAGAATCTTTGCTGAATCAGTTCATAAGAGCAGGCAACGCTGTGCTATTCGGTTTGGACTCCTTCTGGGAAGGAGTCGATGTTCCGGGAGAAGCACTGTCTTGCGTGGTACTGGCCAAACTACCCTTCCCCGTACCTGACGATCCTGTCATGGAGGCCAGAGAGGAACTGTGGAAGATGAAGGGGCTCGTACCGTTCACCTATTACTCACTGCCCCTGGCTACTCTCAAACTCAAGCAGGGCTTCGGACGCCTCATCAGGACAAAAACCGATCGAGGCGCGGTTGTGCTATTAGATCCCAGAATCCTCTCTAAGTCCTACGGAAGGTTGGTGCTCTCCAGCTTACCTCCGGCCCGCTTCAGTGACGACATCGATGACATAGCAGAGGCGGTGCCGGACTAGCACCGCCTCTATCTCGTATTGCCATGTGTCTGGTCGTCTGCGCCGGCGCCAACAGGGTTCCTTCGAGAAAGCCTCCTGCCGATCGGTATTCAACCGATACTCTGACCGTTTGCATCCGCCAATGGCGGCATGAAGCTACTTAAGAATGTCCTTCAGAGCACCCAGGAGTTGAACCACATTGTGCCGTCTCGCGTTGGTACCCATTAGTCCTACCCGCCAGACTCTGCCCTTAAATACCCCAAGGCCGGCACCGATTTCGATGTTGTAGTCTTCAAGCAGGCTCTTTCGCACCGCCGCCTCATTGACGTCGTCGGGAGTCCAAACCGTCGTCAGACTGGGAAGCCTAAACGGCTTGTTGACAACGGGTTTCAGCCCCATATCGGCAAGGCCGTCTATCAGAGTAGCTTGGGCCTCTGTGTGCCGCGCGTACCTGTCTTGAAGCCCCTCTTCCTTGATGATACTCAAGGCCTCGTGAAGCGCGTAAATCATGTTGATGGGCGCCGTATGGTGGTAGAACCGTTCCGAGCCCCAATACCTTTGAATCATACCGAGGTCAAGGTACCAGCTTCTGCACTTAGTCTTCCTGTCTTTGATGAATGACGCGGCCGTGTCGCTGACCGTCACCGGCGCCAATCCGGGAGGGCAACTCAGACACTTCTGAGTGCCGGAGTAGACAAAATCTAGCTCCAGCCTGTCGACCGGGACATCCATACCGCCCAAAGAAGTAACCGCGTCCACAACGACCCGCATGCCCGCTTCATGGGCCATCTCTACGATCTCATCCAGTGGCTGGAGAACGCCTGTCGAGGTCTCCGCATGGACGATGCCGAGAAGCTTGGCCCCCGGGTTTTTCCGTATGGCCTTCTTGACGTCTTCGGGGTCTATAGGCTCGCCCCAGGGACTCTCAACCTTTATTACTTCTGCCCCGGCGCGCTCGGCGACGTCGACCATACGGTCCCCGAAAACGCCGCATGTGCAGATCATCACCCGGTCGCCGGGCTCTACCATGTTCACCAGAGCGGTCTCCATGCCGGCGGAACCTGTGCCGGAGATGGGCATGGTTAGCCTATTCTTAGTGTTAAAGACATACCGTAAAAGCTCAGTTGTCTCGTCCATGATGGCCACAAACTCCGGGTCCAGATGTCCTAGCGTGGGTTCTGACAACGCCCTGAGGACTCTGGGGTCAGAGTTGCTGGGCCCCGGTCCCAGAAGAAGCTTCGCCTTTGGATTTCTCATTCTTCAAGTAGTCTCCTTTCATCTGCTCCGATGCCGCGCCCCTCCGCTTTAGTCAACGGCGCTTCAAACGCTTCTAGGAAATTCTTCGGCCGAGACAGAACCTTAGATCAGAAGGGGCAAACCTAATTCCGTCAAGATCCTGCGGATTTCTGCCTTTTCGGAATCACCGGCCGGCAACATGGGACGCCTGGGTGTTCCGCCGAAGTACCCGAGCATGTCCAGGGCCGCTTTTAGGCCGGCCACTCCGAATCTGGCTGTGACTGCGGCGTTAAGAGCCAGTATGGATTTCTGCAACTTGCTGGCCTCGGCGATTTTGCCTTGGATCCCTAGCTCCAGAAGCTCGACACAGAGGTCCGGGACTACGTTCGCTGTCGCCAGCGTCCCTCCCACGGCTCCCATTACCGCCGACGGCAAAAGGAAACTAGCCGAGCCGGCGAACACGGAAAAGTCGTCGGGAACCCCTCTCAAAATCTCGGAAATCTGGACTATGTTGCCGCTGGAATCCTTAACTCCAACTATGTTGGGGTGGGCGGACAGCCGTACTACTAGGGCACTGGACAAGTTCAACCCAGTGTTCCCAGGCATATTGTAGACGAAGATCGGAATCGGAGACGCATCCGCGACATCTTTGTAGTAGGTCTCCAAGGCCGCTTCCTTCATGCTGGCCTTGAAGAAATGGGGGCTTATCACCAATGCCGCGTCCGCGCCCGCTTGGGCGGCTTTTCTTACTAATCGGATAGTCGCTCGGGTGCTCTCCATGCCCGCGCCGGCGATCATCGCTTTGTCTGCAGGCAAACACTTGCGAACCAAGCTCCAGACCTCTACCTTCTCGTCTTCTTCTACGTAGGGAGCCTCA
>DAIRWA010000158.1:0-4290 GCA_036802545.1 Bacillota bacterium
GTCCCAGATCCTGCTTGGCTGAGCGGTGATACTCTTCCACTTTGCAGCGCATCTTGTACAGCTATCATTCGACATTAGCGGGATTGCCACCTTCCAGAAGCACGGGCGGATGAGGGTAGGCCTGGGCCTGGAGGATCAACCTACTGTACGACATGGCATACAATGGTGGGCAATGACTTGGAGGCCGGTCTGATGCTCATTCTCATCCTGGGCCTATCTCTAGGTCTTCAGGTCTGGCGTTATCAGAATCATCACATGAGCACGGCGGCGGCGGCAGCCCCGCGGCATGCAGCTGATCATCAGTGCTTTACCACCATACATGCCTGTGCGCCCAACAAGATGGCTGGGTGCGCTAGACGAAACTGGAGCCATCTACTGATGGGAAGTGCCGACTCGCAGATACGGGACTGGTTTCTCTGACGCGTTCACGCTTCCGTGTACGTACACACGTACACGTACAAGTACTTGGGTTGGGATCGGGGTACGCGTTACGCGACCGTTACTGAACGAGAAGAAATAAGCGCCTCCGGCTCTATGAAAGAGGCCGGAGGCGCATGTCATCCGCCCGGTTTCTACAGCAGCCCAAACTCATACGCGAGCACGGTGAGGATTGCGGAATGCATCTCGTACACCATCCTCCTGCCGACGTCGAGCTCCATCGCGATCTTGTCCCATGAAAGGTCTTCCTGGTACCGTAAGGCAAGGAGTATTCTCTGCTCCAGCGACAGCTTGTTGATGACGGCGGCCATAGCCTTGGCGTCTTGGGCATGGTCGGGATAGAGCTTCGCAAGGTCAAGACCTGAGGTATCGCGTGTCACAAGGCCCATACGGCGAGCTTGGCCGCGATGAGCGGCCTCAGTCTCGCCAGGTAGGGCACGCTCTCGCTCGCCATCGCCTTTTTCCCCTTTCGTCTCTCTCTTGGGAAAGGCGAAAGCGGATTCTTCGCTGCCCCTCGCGTTCACCGATTACCGTTCGCTGCTCGCTTCCTTGGTTTCCTGGCGCGGGCGCTCGGCCATCATGAGGCGCTTCCATTCCTCAAGCTTCATCGGGCTCATGCCGCTAGTCGTGGAAAGCCCGCATCGCCCGAGAAGCTCGCGAAGCTTCTCATCGGGAAGGCCCGCGCCCTTACCCATGGCGTAGACGCCGCGGATTGCCTCCTTTGACGCCTTCTCGCCTATCGCTTCGGCTCTTGCCGCATCGCGCGGCCTAGCCGGCTCCTGCCGGGATTCATGTTCCGCTTTCCTGCCGGCGGACCCGGCGTCTTCCGGCTCGAAGTCTTCGAGATCCTGGGTGAATATGTCCGAAAGCGAGCCTGCCATAAGGGCCGCGTCTACCAGGGCCCGCTTCTTGCCCATCTTGAGAACCGTGTTATCGAGAGTGTATGCGTCGCGGCTTCGGTACTTTGTCTCTCTGGTGTTCGCCGCCCCCATGCCCTCGGTGATCAGCGTGTCGCCCCAGTAGAGCTTGCACTTGACCTGGTACTGGAAGAATCCGCTTTCGAAGTCGCGCGTTGCGTCCATGATCTCAAACTCAGACCTGAGCCCCAACAACATGCAGATCTTCTCGGCCCCAGGCTTAAGAAGGGTCTTTCTGGCCGTGCCTGGAATGACCCCGTAGTCGAGCCCCGACCGTAGCCTTTCCTGGACCAGTTTCTGAAACTCGGAGATTCTCTCAATTGCGGATGAAAGCTCGGTGAGGCTGACCTGGTCCACTACCCTGACCGCACGGACACGTTCCGGGCCCTGGGCCGAAATCTCGCTTCCGTTCACTCATCCTCCACTCCTCGGAAAGACTGGTTTCGCGAGTTTCTGGCGCATATCCCGGGATCTTAATTCCGAGTAGCTTTATTCTAATGCAACCGCGAACGCACGGCAAACGTGACAATCCGAGCTCAGAATCGGGCTCCAACGCAAACGGTATCCGCTTCGTAGTCCCAGCTGACCTTGTAGACGTCGTAGTCCCGCCCACCATGTCAGATGCGGTCTCCAACGCGAGGAACGTGAGTGATGTTCGCTATTTGGAAGCTCTGCACTTCGGCTTCGCTGCGGGAGCCGTCTTTGGGCCTTATGAGGATAAAGTCCGCTTTCATGTTATCGCCTCCAGTTGATGCCTGTGTTCTCCTAGCCATATGCCATTGAGAGGTTGAGCCCGATACAGATGAACCATACTCCTGGGAGGATGAGACTCCCCCATGGTGAAGAATATGGACTAGAATTGTTCTGTCGCGATAGGCAAGGGGGGTTTCGCGTCCGACTATTGCCTGGCCCAAGATGACTCCCCTGCTCGTGTCGATGCGAACGGCTCTCTACGGGCAGAACACAGACATGGTTGCTGCAAGCTGAGGATCAGAAATGACGAGGAGAGTGTGCGCAATGGACAAGGAACGCGTGAAACGCCTGTCCGCCTCTACCCTGGTTTGGGCATTGATTGTCGGTACGCTAGCGGGGTGCTCCGGCACTGGAACAACTCCAATGCAGACCTACTCGGTATCAGGTAGCCTTGTAAAAGCTTCTGACCAGAACCAGGGCATCCCAGGCGCGACGCTGTCGTTTTCGGGCGGTTTCGGCATCGCCGCCACAGACTCTGATGGTAGATGGAACAAGGATGGGCTGCGTGGAACCGTGACAGTAAGACCGGTTTCGGCAGATTGGTCATTTGCACCGGAAAGCCGAGTAGTTGCGTCTGCATCGACGGAAGTGGATTTTGCCGGAACCCGAGTCGGGCATGTTCTGGTTCCTTCAGAGTTTCCGACCATTCAGACGGCAATCGACAACGTTAGAAACGGAGCCTCAATAACAGTATCGCCAGGCTTGTACCGGGAGAACCTCGACTTAAGGGGGAAGAGCGTTACCGTTCGGAGCACAAACCCGGCGGAGCATGCCATTGTGGCGGCCACGGTGATTGACGGCGGCTCCAGCGGCCCTGTCGTCACATTCAAGAATAACGAGACTTCATCATGCGTGATAGAGGGATTCACGATTACGAACGGGTGGGGCAGCTCATCAAACGGCCATGGCGGGGGAATCGCAATCCGGAACGCCTCACCTACGATACGGTACAACGTCATAACCGGCAATAGGTCTGCGTCCAGCGGCGGCGGCATCTATGCTTATGGGGGCAGCCCAGTGATTGCGCATAACACAATCGCCGAGAATGGAGCCAGCAACTACGGGGGTGGCATCCATCTGGAGGGGGCTTCCGTGTCGCTGCAAGACAATTCGCTCCGCTCCAACTCTGCGGATAGATACGGCGGCGGAGGAGTGTCCGCGAACAACTCTGTACTCTCAATGACAGGTAACACAGTAGAGCTAAACCACGCGCGAGGCGACTCAGGAGGAGGCATCTATGCCACTAGCTGCACACTTGCCATTGTAGATAACCGAATTGCCAACAACACCGGTGGGGCTGAAGCAGGTGGGATATATGTCTACCTGTGCCAGGGGGAAATCAGAGCCAATGTCATAGCCGAGAATAGTCTTGCGTGGACGTCCAGTGGATGGGGGGGCGGGGCTTATCTGGCCTCGACATCCGGTGAACTCGTATTCAGTGGCAATGCAATCACTGAGAACACTGCGTACCGAGGTGGAGGATTGGTCTTGAGTTGGCCCAAGGGTACATGCATTCAGGATAACACGATTACCCGCAATAAGGCGACGTACGGCGGCGGAATGTACATTAGCAAAGCAGAGGCTGCGACAATCGTGGGCAATGAAATCTCTGACAATGCCGCGAGCTACGGCGGCGGAGGTGGGCTTAAGGTCGTGGACAGCGAGTTTGCGATGATTAGGATCGCCAACAACCGGTTTGAAAGGAATAAGGTGGATCAAACAGCTTTCTATGAAGCCCATGGCGGAGCAATAATGACCGGTTCGTCGGGTACCCAAGTGGTGGGAAATGAGTTCATCGGCAACTCGGCCATAAGCCCCAGCGCGGCGGGCGGGGCCATATTTGTCACCTCTACAGGCAGGCTGCTCGACGACCAGGGGCGACCGCTGCCATCGCCAGACACATACAACACCTATGTGGGCAATCTGCCCGATGATATCTACTACGAGTAGCCTGAATGCAACAGGCGCGGCAGTATGGCGGGCACGATCCAGCATACACGGGTAGGGCCGTCCTGCGTTCGCCTGTTGCCTTGCCCTCAATTCTTACATATGCGCAACAGGCCACCAAGCATCTGGTCCGCTTCGCGCATGGCATCCTTGATGGGCCCGGCCACAATCGCGACACCGCTGGGCTCTCTGCCTATGGCCGCGCGGCCCGCGAGGCGCTCCCCGAGCTCGGCGA
>DAIRWA010000159.1:0-4285 GCA_036802545.1 Bacillota bacterium
CCGCCCGAGAAACCGCCTCCGCGGCCCCCGCCAGAGCTCGGACGATAGTTCATAGCTGTATTGACTGAGCTTCTTAGAGACTCGGTAAGGTTTCCTATTACATCACCCGTGGCCCTGCCGCTGCCGGCCATCCGCATCCACGCCCATCCGTGATAGTATCCTGCGGGGTGCGGCGAATTCAGCTCGGGGTAAACCACCTTCAGTTGCTCGATAACCTCTTTGGCGACCCCAAGGGTGATGGCGTACACTAAGTAGTGCTCCCAGATGACTAGACTTGGCACTTCCGCTCTGTCAAGTGAGGAAAAGTGCTGAAGGAACTTACGGAAGGCTTTCCACATAGCTAGGTGGGTGCTGCCGGTTTGGCTTCTTCTGCGCAGCATCAGGCCGCCTATGAAGAGAGCTGCTCCACCCAGTGTTATAAACATACCGAACGGGTTCTGAAAAATCATGGTTATGGCCATACCCGTGAAAAACAACAGTATTCCGATGACAAGTTCGATTGCCCGGTAACGTTCGGTTCTGTGATCGAAGAAACCGTGAACAGTCCTGCTGGATGTGACATTCCCTCGAAATCCTGCCAGGAACCCTTGGGCGCGCTGTGGACTAGATTTAGAGAAGGCTCGGATCTGGTCGAAGTCCAAGGAATCCGCGCCGTTGGCGACGTCTATGAACAAGAAATTCCAGACGGCTTTCTCGTGAGGCATGAGGACGTCTTCCTGCGGCACTGACTCGGTACGGTCGGCCATCTTAAGTCGGTATTCCGTGGAAGTCCTGGACCCCAGAAGCCCGCCGAGCACTTTGTCTTGCCGCGAGGTGACTTCAATCGTCAGGTAGCCTCGTCTGGCCAGGTCCATTATCGTCGCCGTAATTTCAGTAGCTCCAACCGAGCCGAAGTTCCAGAGAGCGCCAAGTTCGGCTGGGGTGTAGTCCCCAGGTAGTTCTCTGTAGTAGTCTCCTTCGAATTGGGGCTTGAACTCGCGGCCGTGACGGAACTGGAACATGAAGGCGGTCACTATCGAAGCTAAGGCTGCCAATGCGCTTCCGCCGACTACCGCGATGGTGGAACGCCTCGAACGGTTCGCCTCGTCAGCCCACTTTTCTTCTTCCTGGAAGATGTTGGGTAGCGCCGTGCGCCCATCGGTTCTGGTGGCTCGCGGTACCAGGGATTTGGGGAAGGCTATACGTCCTTCTAGAAACTCTCCGGCAGGCAGCCGTGGGACAGTCCATGTCACCCTTTCCGGCGATACAATGTCAACTTGTCCGGCATGGGGACCGTGACCCCATGCCCTCAGATCGCCCGCAGACGCGCCGGCAGGCAGCGTGAGGACTACTGATACGTCTTCATGAGCGACTTCCCATTCCGAGCCTACGAATTTCCAGTAAAGCTCGGCGATGTCGGCGTGAGCCACGACCGCACCGGAAACCTTGTAGGAAATATCGAAGGTCTTGTCTGTATCTTGAGCGTCGAAACGCCAAGTGACCTCGATCTTGTCGCCGCGTTGGACATAGCTGTAGGTGTTTTGACCCAGTTCAGCGTAAAGGTAATCCTCTCCGTCCTCAGACACGCGGATGTCGGTAATCCCATCGGAGCCAGAAAGACTCAGGTCCTGAATTACCCAAGAAAAACTTCCATCGAAACTGAACGTACGCCTCTCTAGGACGTCCATGGAACCATCGGGATTTACGGTCGCCTCCACATACAACTGTGAGACTTTGTAGGACTTGGCCATGGCCGTCCCCGGGGCCCAGGCTAGGAAGAGCCCCAACAAGAAGACCAGCAAGCCGCCTAGGACAAGCGTTCTTGGAGGCCGCAAATTCGATATCCTAGGGTTCAATCCCAAAACCCCCTTAGAACCTGACTTCCACAGGACCTCGGGACTCAGGCTCAGCTTCGAAGTAGGCCATCGGGTGGAATCCAAAGGCGTTGGCAAGAAGATTCGCCGGGAATCGCTGAATGGCGGTCATGTACTTCTGTACGGTATCGTTGTAGAACTGCCTGGAAAAGGCGATCTTGCTTTCAGTGTTTGACAACTCAGTCTGCAACTCTTTGAAGTTGGTGTTGGCTTTCAGTTCCGGATAGTTCTCGGCGACTGCCAGAAGTCCGCGCAGCGCCCCGCCAAGGGTAGTTTGAGCCTGAATCTGATCGTCTATGCTCTGGGCAGTCGCGACCTTCGCCCGAGCTTCGGTTACTCTTTGGAATACTTCCCTCTCGTGCGAAGCGTATCCCTTGACGGTTTCGACCAGGTTCGGAATTAGATCGAATCTGCGCTTAAGCTGCACGTCTATTTGTGCCCAGGCGTTGTTAACCCTCTGTCTCAAACCCACTAAGTTGTTGTAGAAAATGATAGCGATGACTGCCAATCCGCCGATAACGCCGATAATCCAGTCCATGGGATTCAGCCTCCATTTTTCAGCGTATGTGGAGAAAGCGTCCATCCTCCGACGTCTCCATTGTACAGTCTATTGAGACGGCGTAACAACCATGGGAAGGAACAAGTATCTGGCTCATGTTAACCCGCACTGAAGGGACATCCCGCTCAGGAGCAGTATGCCCTATGTGATGGTGCTTCGGGTACCGTACGTTGCCCGGATTGGACGATAAACGGTATGCTTATAATAGGGTAGTGTGTTGGTACGCTTCAGGTCACGTTCTTAGCGCGCAGTCTCAGGTATGTAGAATGAAGCGTTGGGAGGGGGCGCCATCAATGCTTGCCGTCGAAGCTAAGGACCTCATCAAGTACTACGGGAAATCCAGAGGAATTGCCGGAGTCAACTTAGAGATAGACGAGGGAGAGATATTTGGCTTCATAGGCCCAAACGGGGCGGGTAAGACCACTACCATCAGGCTGCTCCTAAACCTCATTTTCCCCACAAGCGGTGAAGCGCGCGTATTTGGCCTGGACTGTGTCAAGGATAGCCGGGAGATTAGGAAGCATACAGGGTATTTGCCCGGTGAAGTCAACTATTACGGCGAGATGACAGTAAAGAGTCTGTTGGAGTATTCAGGGAGCTTTTATCAGAAGGATTGCTCGGATAGGGCTTCTCACCTTGCCGAAGAGCTTGAACTGGACGTTAACGTCAGAATCGAGAACTTTTCCATGGGCAACAAGAAGAAGGTTGGGATAGTCCAAGCGCTTATGCACGAGCCCAGGCTGTTGATTCTAGATGAACCCACCAGCGGATTGGACCCTCTCATGCAGCACAGATTCTACTCACTGTTGTCCGAAGAGAACAAGAGGGGTACCACGATCTTCTTCTCGTCTCACGTGCTCACGGAAGTGCAAAGGTTGTGCCATAGGGTCGCGATCATAAAAGATGGATCAATCTTGAGACTAGAAGACATGGATTCTGTGAGGAGAAGGCATCTGCGGCGAATCAGGCTTTCTTTAGCGGGACAGGATGGAGCCGGTCTGCCTGACATCCCCGGCATGCTGGATGTTCACGAAGAGAATGGGTCTATCAGGTTCATGTTCGAGGGGGATCTCCAGGTTCTCCTGAGCGCGTTGGCTAAGATTCACCTTGCCGACCTCATCATCGAGGAACCGACCCTGGATGAAGTATTCATGCACTACTACGAGGGGGGAGACAGATGAATATCTTTCGCAGGGATCTGAAAGACAATCTAAAAACCTTCCTGGTATGGACGATATCCTTGGCGGTCTTCTGTGTATGGATAATGAGTTTGTTCTCCTCGTTTGAAGATACAGGCGACATGTTGGGTTTTGTAGAGCAATTACCTGAGTCTTTCAGGAAGGCTTTCGGCATAGACCGGTTGAACCTCGCGACTATGGAAGGTTATTTCGGCACTGAAGTACACTTGATGATATTGCTCTTCGGCAGCATTTTCGCGGCGCTCCTTGGATCCGGCCTTCTGTCCAAAGAAGAGAATAGCCGTACGATTGAGTTTCTCTTGTCCAAGCCCGTATCCAGAACGAAGGTTCTTTTAAGCAAGGTGTTGGTCTACACAACCTTGTTGTCGGCGTTCAACGCGGTCGTCTGGGTGGCCAGCTACGCGTCTATGAAGAGCTACGACACGCCATTTGACGAGCGGGCTTTCTGGATTCTGGGGGGTATGACGGTCGGAGCGCACCTGGCTTTTGCAACCTTAGGTTTTCTGGGATCCGTGTTTGTCACAAGATCGAGGTCTGTCTACGCCGGCTCTCTAGGGTTAGTGCTGGTCATGTACGCTATTCAGCTGGTAGCCGATGTAGGCGAGAACTTCAAGTTTCTAGGATGCCTGTCGCCTATGAAATGGGCGAGCGGGCCGGATATCTTGAGTGAGGGC
>DAIRWA010000160.1:0-4284 GCA_036802545.1 Bacillota bacterium
CCTGCTAAGCTCGTCGGCCATCCTCGGTATGAGTGGAATCACCTTGGCTATGTCAGCGCCGGGAGGGATGTCCTCCAGACTTGGCACTAGGGCGCTTAAGCCTAGTTCCTGAAGAGCCGCTCCGACAACGTGCAAGTTGACTACCACGTCATATCGCTGAAATTCGCGGGCGACCCGGTGGAACTCCCACACCAAGACCCTATCCCACCTCGAATCCCTACTCAAGCTGTCGATTCGCGCCCAAGATAGGCGCTTGCCATCACAGTCCTTTAGGGCGAAACATCGGGAAGCTCTGGGGCACTTGTCACGGCACGAAAGATCCTCGGGACAGGCTATTTCCGTCATCAGGTCCCGGTTTCCCATGACCTGCACCTGTGCCAAGAGCCCGTCTTCGGTCCTCTCCGCCCAACTCGCTATGGAAGACAAGTACCTGCGGCCCTCGACGTCAAGTCCTGCAAGAGCGCCTTTATCCGCAAGTCTCATGGCCTCATCAAACCGGTGTAGGCAAAGATAATCGCCGGTCGGATATGCGGCAGTTATTGCGGCGGGGCGAGCCTCTTCAGGGAAGCCCAGCAAAAGCACGCTCTGTCCGGTCTCGCGGTGAAACTCCAGCGCCGCTTGGACAGCAGCACAGGCGGCATCCTTTGTGTTGGGAACGCTAAACACCCGATCTTTGGAGGGAGAACGGATTAACTCCATCACTTCGTCCCGGAGTTTATGGGAAAAGGCCGGATCCAGTCGGGCCGGCTCCTCGCCAGGAAGCTCCCCTCTCTTTCCGGCAGTGTCGAAAAGGGGTTGCTGCGCCCGCTTATCTGAAAACTCGAACATGGGCCGGGGAAGCCACTTTCTTCCCATCAGTTGAAGAATCCTGCGCCTGGCCTCGCCTCCCATGGTGAGGGCTTCTTCCTGTATGAGCCTGAATATGGTGCCGGAAACCTCTGCGTCGTCATAGGCTCGGTGAGCTTCGGTCACTTGGACACCCAACCTGCCGGCAAGCTCCGATAAGCGGTAGCTGTCGAACCCGGCGAATACGATGCGGGATAGTTCCAGGGTGTCGTACACATCCACCCCCGGAAAGTCGGGCATTACCTTCTTAAGAAATGCCGTATCGAAATCCGAATTGTGGCCGACTAGAGGCAGGGAGCCCCTGAAGGCGTCTATCTTTTCCGCGAGGTCGGCAGAAAAGGGAAGTCTTCGTTCTAACTCATCCTCGGAAATGTTAGTCAAGCGAAGCGTTTTCAGTGGAACCGGACGGTTAGGCCTGACGAGAGTGGACCACGTATCAGCCAAAAGCCCGCCTTTGAATCTGACAAGAGCTATCTCCAAGATCTCATCATCGTCAGAAGACAGTCCCGTGGTCTCCAGGTCAAAGGCGACATAATCCGGTACGGCAATATCCGGAAGGTCATCCAATAGCAAGTTCTGCCTAAAGAACGTCAAACAATCCATCCCCTCAAGAAATGGCGTATAATGATTACGTTTTGGAGGTATCCAACAACGTAGCAAGCACAGGTATTCTTTTTTCTGGCTCTGACAGCGTTATCCCTGCCGCGGAACAGCGTCATCCGAGGTACGCAGCGGCAGACATTGACACTCACGAGGTGACTATATGCAGTACGTTGGCGTTCTTACAGCATTCATACTAATTATGTACTTATCGATTAAGAAGATGCCCTTATCTCGGGTCATGCTCATTGCGACCGCCGTCATGGCGCTGACTTCCGGTACGACTCCCGCAGCCATAGCGTCTACCGTCTGGACCGCTTTCACCGAAAAGACAACGTTGGAACTAGCCGCGGCGGTGCTTGCCATCGGATTGTTCTCGACGGCCATGAAGGAATTCGGTTTCCTAGAGAAGACTGTGGCCGGACTCGCGGTTTTTCTCGGCAATGTGAAAGCCGCCATCATGGCCGTTCCCGCCCTCATCGGAACCATGCCCGTGCTGGGCGGCGCGGCGCTATCCGCTCCCTTAGTTGACAGGCTTGGGAGCTCCTTGGACATGAAGCCGGAAACCATGGCTGCCGCCAACCTGGTATTCAGGCACGGCATGTTCTTCCTGTTCCCTTTCTCTCCCAGCCTGATCCTCGCAGCCCAGCTTTCAGATCTGACAGTAACCCAGGTGATCCGACGCATCTGGCCCATGAGCGTAGTAATGTGGGTACTGGGCTACTTCACGCATCTTCGAAAAGCTAAACCCGGGCCCATGTCCCACGAAGCCCAACGAGAAGCTGCCGCTACCTCGTCGGGTTCCGGCGGACGACTTTCGGGACTTGTGGAATTCCTGAAGTACGGCAGTCCCTTGATCAGCGCGCTGCTCCTGGGAATGCTTCTGAAACTGCCCCTGTGGATGGCCCTATTAGCTGGCTTGGTCTTAGCCTATTTCCTGGGGCTTAAGGAAAAGAGGGATCTACCATCACCGGCCGCTCTCTTGCAGGGAGCAAACTTGGCCCAGGTAACGGCCATGTTCTGTATTATGGCGTTCAAAGCGTTCGTGACCGCGTCCCCGGTTTTCCCGGCTCTTGTGGGCAAAGCCACATCACAGGGTGTGTCCCCCGCCATGATGGCTCTAGTGCTCCCTCTGCTCTTCGGCTTCGGGAGCGCATCTCAAACCACAACCGTAGGCGTTCTGATTCCCATCTTGATCCCGCCGGGCCAAAGCGTTTCTGTAAGGTTGGCCTATTTAGCTGTGCTCTACGGCGCGAGTTTCACGGCCTACTTCTCCTCTCCGCTCCACATGTGCCAGGTGCTTACGTGCCAGTACTTTAAGGTAGACTTCACCAGGATGTACCGCTATAACTGGCCTATCCTGGCGGGCTTGGCCGCGGCGGTGCTAGTCTATTTCGCTCTGCTCCTGAGGGTGGTCTAGAAAGAGAAGCTCTTGAAGACGGGTGGCGTTCACGGCGGCCTGACCCCTGTGGCAGTTGTTGAACAAAACATAGGTGTCCGACGAGTCTTTCTCCATCTGACGGATCTTTGGGATCCAGTCCTTGAGTTCATCGTCGGTGTAGAGGTAATCGTAACGTTCCCACGCCTCTTTGTGATTAAACCACTTAGAGGCGTTTCTGCCGTGAAAGCGCACATAACCCGGGTTCGCCGTTACAAGGGACACCCTGGGGAACAGTGTCCTCAGGCTTGGTTCATCCACGCAACAAAAGGCCTGGCCCACGTCTTTCAAAGCTCGGTAGACTTCTTCTTTCGCCCACTCCCTGTTCCTAAACTCTACGACAGCCGGGGCCACCGGAACCATTTCCGAAAGGCCTCTCACGTATCTCAGGTTCTGGGGCGTATATCGAAACGACCACGGAAACTGGAAAAGAACCGACCCTAAAGTCCCGGATTCGGCCATTGGCATGACACCCTCGGTGAAGGTCTTTACCTCCCGGTTCAGGGCACTTCCATCGGGTATCTCGTGAGTCAGGGTCTTGTGCGCCTTTATCGTAAAGCGGAACGAAGATGGGACCCTGCTAACCATGGCGGCCATGGTCTTGGGCACAGGCTGGCGGTAATAAGTATAGTCAATCTCTACGCAGGGAAATAAGCGCGAGTAGTACTCAAGGAAGTCTCCGGGTTTCATCTCTTCCGGGTAGAAGACTCCCTTCCAGTCCTTATAACTGAACCCAGCCGTACCCACGTACAACACGATAAAACCTCCGTTCTGGGCCAGTTAAATCACATTCAATCGCAATCGGCCCTAGCCCGATATGTACTTCTCCTGAGGCCTCTCCCACTCAAAAAGCTCGTTATCGTTAAAGAAAAGGGATATTTCCTTGGTCGCCGACTCCGGACCATCCGAACCGTGCACAAGATTATTGGAGATGTCCAAAGCGAAGTCGCCCCTGATTGTTCCCGGCTGGGCTTTTGAAGGATCCGTAGCTCCCATTGCCTGCCTGACGCTGGTTATGGCATTGGGCCCTTCCCACACCATCGCGACGATGGGCAGCGCGGTTATGTATTCGACTAATCCTTTGAAAAACGGCTTCCCGACGTGGGCGGCGTAGTGCTTGTTGGCCATGGCCTCATCCATCCTGACCAGTTTCAGTCCCGCAAGTCTCAGTCCTTTGCGTTCAAACCGGCCCACCAATTCTCCTACAAGCCCGCGAGCCATTCCGTCGGGCTTCACCAACACTAGTGTCCTTTCCGCCACAATGAGTCTCTCCTTTTACGTTTATGTACTGTCGATTTCTTATGACCATTCTATTCCTTCCTCCGAGAGCGCGCAAAACCTAACGCTTTGCTCATACCGACTGTCGCCTGCGGATAGTCACCTCCTCGGTAAGTGTCGGT
>DAIRWA010000161.1:0-4281 GCA_036802545.1 Bacillota bacterium
GCCAGTCGTGAATGGATTGCCATGGTAATGGTTAGAGCTCTTGATCATGAGGATGAAGCTCAAGCCAAAATGAAGACCCGACTTCCGTTCAAGGATGCCAATGCCGTCAGCGGCAACCGTATCGGATACGTAGCGGAAGCAGTCTCAATGGGCCTGTTTGAAGGCTATGACGATGGCACCTTCAAGCCCCAGCGGTCGGTAAGCAGGGCTGAAATGGCAGCTATCCTTGACAGGTTCCTTGAGAACGAGCTCCCCACCAACCCGTTCATGGTATCTGGCAAGGTGACAGAGGTCTCGTCAAACCAAAACCGGATCAAGATAGCTACGCAAAGCGGCAGCTCTGTTACCCTGACGATCTCCAATGACGCTCTGATCCTTAGCGGCAACAAGGCAGCGTCAAAGAGCGACATCAAGGTTGGCCAACGGGTTGAAGTCCTATCCAACGGAAGCGGAATTGCCCTGCTTATAGTCATCAAGAGTGGCGGAACCACACCTGTTCCGATTACCAGCGAAGTCACCGGTACCATTGTCGGGATCGCTACTCCCAGGGCTCTTACCCTAGACGTGGACGACCAGGACGCCAACGTGACGGTAGCCCTAGCCGACAAATGCTCTATCATGGAGAACGGCAAGCCTGTGGCTTTCTCCTCGTTGGATTTCGGCGACAAGGTGAGGATCAGGATCGACGACGGCAAGGCCGTGAAAATCGACGTGCTTCAGCGAGCAGCCGCGGTCACTATCGTAACCGGCAAAGTTACCGGGATCCACGATACCATTTTGGGTAAGTCGATCACCGTGAAGAAGACCGACAGCAACGTCTCATACGCGGTTACCTTGCGCAGCGATTGCCAAGTGGTTTACGGCTCGCATGATGATCTAGACGTTGACGATATCCAGATCGACGACACAGTTACGTTGACCATTCAGAGCGCCAAGTGCGTCAAGGTGAAGATTACCGAGAGAGCGACAGACTGGGGCGATGTTGGCGGTAAGATCGTTGAGATCAACCAGAGCGGCATCGGAACCTCTATTACTCTTAAAGATGGCTCGACCAAAAGAGTCATCGCTCTCGCGAGCGACGTAGTGGTGAGGTACGGCAAGAAGACTCTATCAGCGGATGATCTCGAGCTCGGAGACGTAGTGCGCGTGGATTTGCTGAACAACAAGGCGGCGGAAATCCTCATCACAGCCCGCGCCGGCGACGTGGAGACCATTTCCGGAATCGTGACTAGCCTCGTCATCAGCACCGATGAGTCTAAGGTTACTGTGAAAAAGGCCGACAACACTTCGATTACCGTTGAGCTCCACGAAGACGTCGAGGTAACTTACGGTTCGGCGAACCTCACTCCTGACAAGATCGCTTACGGTGACACGGTCACTTTGACCATCGTGGACGACCTCTGCACCAAAGTGAAGATTACCGCAAGGTTAGACGCCTGGGGTGACCTGGGCGGCCATATCACCGGGATCAGCACCTCGGAAACAGGCACGTCAATCACCGTGGAGGATGGTTTAACCAAAACCACGGTTAACCTGGCTGCGGACGTTACGGTCAGCTACGGAACGACAACCGGGTTGACTGCCGATGACCTGGGGATCGGCGATGTGGTCCGCATCGATTTGGAGAACCACAAGGCTGTCGAGATCCGGATTATCAGCAGAGATAGTACCGGTTCCTAGGCAGTCTGGGGATGGTCAGTGGGTGACGGTGACGTAAAAGCTTGTATATGGGTCTGTCAGGCAGTAACTAGTTAAGAGCTGCAAGTTGCCAGATGAATTCCGGCCCATGCCATCCTGAGCACTAGATAGGCACGAAAGACAACAATGCCGGGCTTCCGAGAGGATGCCCGGTTTAGTTCTGTTCAGCCAATTTTGAGAGGGATTCTTTCCCCGAACAAGGAAAACTAAAGAGTGGGTTTAGAACTACAAGTAATCTAGGCAATCCCAGTGCCCAGACGGTCCGATTGTCCGGCACCGAAAGTGGCACCGGTGACGCCCTGTGGGCGCGCTCAGATTTGACACTAAGGAAGGAGGGACCGTGCCGGGCCTTCCGTCGGCGTATGACGCGGCAAGACTAGACAGCGAGGTTCTTCAGAAGGTACGCGCGAGCGCATGCTCAAGGTCGCAGAGCACTTGCGCTATCAGGCGTTATGCGAATAGGCGTTGAAGGGACTCCGGCGCGACAGAAGTGAAGGTAAGCGTAGAGGAACTCAAGCGAAAAGCTGAAGAGTCTGTTGACCTTCTTTCAGAAACGCTCCGCAAGATAAGCGAGGATATACACAGAAACCCGGAATTGGCCTTCAAGGAAGTCAAAGCCGCGAATTGGCTGGCATCGTTCCTTGAGGGCGAAGGTTTCAAAGTGGAAAGGAACGCCGCGGGCATGGGCACGGCGTTCATTGCCGAGTATGTATCGGGCGAGGGCGGACCGACTGTTTCCATCCTTGCCGAGTACGATGCTCTCCCCGGGGTAGGCCACGCTTGCGGCCACAACATTATTGGTACCTCCGCCGCGGGAGCAGGCGCTGCCCTCAAGAGGGCCTTGAGCGGAACCGGATTGCCGGGTCGCGTTCTGGTTCTGGGGACTCCCGCGGAAGAGGGCGGCGGCGGCAAAGTCCTGATGGTAAAGGCGGGCGTCTTCAAGGACGTGGATGCCGCCTTGATGATGCATCCGACATCCGGTTTGTCTCGGATGGGCGGCCGCAGCCTCGCTACCCACTCGTTCCAGCTCGACTACTATGGAAAGCCAGCTCACGCTGCCGCGAGCCCAACGGAAGGGATAAATGGCCTGGACGCCGTCAACATCTTCTTCCACGCCGTGGCTTGTTTGCGCCAGCACGTCGCCGACGATGTCCGCATGCACGGCATGGTCACCATGGGCGGCGACGCGGTTAACATAGTACCCGAGCATACCCAAGTCAGGTATCTCGCAAGGTCGTATTCCTTGAAGACACTCGCCCGCGTGGTGGAGCGCGTAAAGCAGTGCGCTCAGGCGGGGGCCCTCGCTACCGGATGCCGTCTCGAGATTCAAGAAAGTGCCGGCTACTTGGCTCGGATTCCGAATACGGCAATCAGCGAGGCGTTCTCAGCCAATTTGAACGCTCTGGGCGAGGCGACCCTTCCGGGCGTGGTAGACAGCAAGGGCTCCACGGACTTTGGCGACGTCAGCATGGAAGTGCCTGCATGCAACGCATACATCCGCATCGCTCCCGAAGAAGTCGCGGGACACTCGCGAGAGTTCTGTCAGGCCGCTAATTCTGACGAGGGTTTGGCTGCTCTGTACCTATCCGCCAAGTCTATGGCGCACACCGCTATTGACCTCCTGACTGATCCCGAACTCTTGGATAGGGCCAAAGCGGAGTTTCTCAAAGGACGTGATTCGTAATGGACGACAAGACGTTTTCCGGGTTTTTGGACACGTGGATTCCCGAGCACAAGGACGAGATGGTGCAATCGCTTCTCGGTCTTCTGAAGATAGACAGCGTAGGCGCCCCGCCTCTGGACGGAAAGCCCTTCGGGGCCGAGGTGGACAAGGCGATCCAGTACTTTATCGCAGAAGCTGAAAAGTATGGGATGAAAACCAAGAACGTTGACGGTTACGCGGCTCACGCGGAAATTGGCGCGGGAGACGAAATGGCCATGACCTTGACCCACGTGGACATCGTGCCTGCGGGAACCGGATGGGACCACGATGCGTTTGGGGAGGTTTACGAGGGAGTCATCTACGGTAGAGGCACCACCGACAATAAGGGGCCGACCGTCGCCAGCTTGTTTGCGCTTCGGGCGCTGAAAGAGGCGGGTGTCCCGCTCAAAAGAAGAGTGCGCCATGTCGTGGGCGGCAATGAGGAATCTGGTTTTCGCTGCGTAAGGCACTATTTCGAGGTCGAGGAACAGCCGACTTACGGTTTCTCGCCTGACGCTGGATTTCCCTTGGTATTCGCGGAGAAGGGCAGCATGAACGTCCAGATTGAGTTCGAGTTGCCGGAAGCTCTGTCTGGTGGCGCCACTTGCCGCCTGGCTGAGCTTTACGGTGGAGAACGTCCCAACATAGTGGCATCCAAAGGGGTAGCGGTTCTCGAGGTTCCCGCAGGCACGGAAAAGCATATCGTCAAGGATCTGGAGGGACATATCCAGGCAGCCCGCGATTTCACCGGCGGCCCCGGACCCCTGGAGATTGAGATTGAGGTCGAGTCGGGCAAGGTTACCGTGACGGCGAAAGGAAAAGCCGCCCACGCCGCTACGCCTCAGGAAGGCACCAATGCCTTGACGGCGCTCGCGTATGTC
>DAIRWA010000162.1:0-4262 GCA_036802545.1 Bacillota bacterium
GCCATAGCCGGATTTGCCGCCATCCAGGTGGTTTACTTCCTGGTGGCGCGCAGGGCCTATGTGCGAGAGATCCTAGAGGTCCCAGGAGCCTGACATTCGGCCGAAAGTGCGCTATTGTGAACGCGGTGAGTTGTGGCGTTAGCGAGAAGGCGACATGGGCGCGGCAGCAGGCAATCGTTCGGTAGCGTGACGGGGTCGCGGCGGCGAGGCGTCAAATCGGCATCGGCTGCACACAGCGGCAGCACAGGCAACGGCTGAACTGGCAGAAGTTGCGCCGACAACATAATGCCCGCCGAGTATCCGCTGTGCCCCAACGCTAGAATTGGATTATTGGAGTGGCTCAAATGGAAAAGACATGCGTGCTCGTGGTCGACGACGAGAAGGAAATCGCGGACCTGGTAGAGATCTACCTATCAAACGAGGGGTACCGGGTCCTGAAAGCCGGTACTGCCGCCGAGGCCGGCAGAATCTTGGTCGAGCAGGCGGTCCACCTAGTCATCTTGGATATCATGATGCCGGGCATGGACGGCCTCACCTTTTGCCGGGAGATCAGAAGAAACTCCAACATCCCTGTACTGATGTTGAGCGCCAAGTCCCAGGACATGGACAAGATCATGGGGCTCGCAACAGGCGCCGACGACTATCTCACTAAACCGTTTAACCCGCTTGAGCTTACAGCCAGGGTTAAGTCTCTGTTAAGGCGCTATCTGTACCTTAATCCCGACAGGCAGAAGGCAGATGACGATGCCGTCGCGTCGGCGAAGGGGCTTCGTGTAGATCGGAGACGCCATACTGTGACCGTCTACGGCCGAGAGGTGGCACTAACCCCCACCGAATTCGAGATACTCTTCCTGTTGGCGAAGAACAAGGGCATCGTCATGAGTTCAGAAGACATCTTCGAAAAAGTGTGGCGGGAAAGGTACTACGAGTCCAACAACACGGTGATGGTTCACATTCGCAAGATCCGGGAAAAGATCGAGGAAAACCCGAGTGACCCGGAGTTCATCAAGACCGTTTGGGGGGTCGGATACCGAATTGACCCGTGAATCTAGGATGAGCATACGCTGGAAATTCATGCTCATAATCGCCGGCAGTGGCATTATCGCTATCGTCGGAACGGGAGCGCTGCTGGGTGCGGCCTTCATCCTACTCGGCACCCCGCTTGTTGGGCCTATGCTTAACTACCTCGCCGGCCAGGGCTTTGCGCCTCTTATAATACTGGGAACAGGCATAGTGTTGTTCCTCGGATCTTTCCTCCTCATCAGCAGAGGTACCCTGAGAGACCTGAGCACCATCTCAAACGCGGTCAACCAGATCGCTGCAGGCAATCTCGATGTCCAAATCCCTGTCCATAGCGGCGATGAGCTCGGGCGACTAGCTCAAGACGTCAATGAAATGGCAGCTAGGCTTAAGAAATCCATCCAGGAAGAACGTGAGGCCGAGAGAGCCAAGAACGAACTCATCACCAGCGTGTCCCACGACTTGAGGACCCCTCTCACGTCTATCCTGGGCTACCTGGAACTGGTGGACGACGACAAGTACGAAGACGAGGTGGAGTTGCGACACTACGTCGCCATCGCCCATGACAAGGCGAAAAGCCTAGAGAAGCTGATTGACGACCTCTTTGAATTCACAACGGTCAGCTACGGAGGCCCTAGGTACCATCCCGAGACCGTGAACTTGGGACGGCTCTTAGAGCAACTGTCTGAGGAATTCGTGCCCATTCTGCAAAAAGCGGATATGGAATATAGACTGAAATTGCCTCCCGCCAAAGTCAACGTCCGAGCAGACCCGGCCCTTCTTGTGAGAGTCTTCGAGAACCTCCTCTCCAACGCGGTGCGTTATGGTTCAGATGGCAGGTTTGTGGATATCCAGTTGGAGACGTCCGACGAATGGGCTATCGCCAAGATTGCCAATTATGGCTCGCCCATCCCCGAGGCTCAACTGGCCCACATCTTTGAAAGGTTCACCAGAGTCGAGGAATCCCGCTCCAGACACACTGGAGGGGCGGGACTGGGCCTGGCTATCGCCAAAAGCATCGTTGATCTCCATCAAGGCGTCATCAGAGCTTACAACGAAAACGACCGGACGGTGTTCGAGGTAGGGCTACGGCTAGATAAGAACGCAGGGTAAGTAACCGGCCGTTCACCGGTCATCGGCCCCACATTCACTGGCCGGTAACCGTACATCCACCGGACTGTAGCCAACCTCCGCAGACCCTAAGCAAGCCGGCCACCCCTACCCCTCTTTCGCCACAAAGATGCCTTCGCTAGGAGCAACGCGCATACGTTGAGCGTATTCTTGCATATATGGGAAAAAGGAATGGGGAGCCCAGCGAAGGAGATGCGTCGCTTTGAAGGTGGCCGCACTGATCATGGCGGGGGGGCACGGGGAGCGGTTTTGGCCTGCAAGCCGCACCAGTGCCCCTAAACAGTTTATAGGTCTACTCCCGGGCGACCGTTCGCCCTTTCAAGAAACCTACGAGAGAGCCGCCTCGGTAGTCGGGGAAGAAAACGTGTTTGTCATCACGGGCGTTACCCACGCCGGGATTGCCCTAGAGCAGGTGCCTTCCCTGCGTCCAAACCGGATAGTCATCGAACCGGCAGGAAGAGATACCGGGCCTTGCCTCGCTCTCGGCACCGTGAGTATCCTTGGAAAGTCCGGCGGGAACCCTGTAATAGTCGCCCTCCCATCCGACCATTACGTGCCCGACCTCCCGAGCTTCAAGAAGACAATGGACCGGATGATAGAAGTCGCCGCGGGTACCGGATACATAGTAACAGCAGGCATTCAGCCGACCCGGCCTGAAACGGCCTACGGGTACATGAGGGCCGGCACTCCGCTAAAGAGCGTCGGGGCGCCGCCTGTCTACCCTGTGACCCAGTTTATCGAAAAGCCACCCCTCGACAAAGCCCTCCTTCTATCCTCTGCCGGCGAATGGTACTGGAACGGCGGTATCTTCTGCTATACGGCCTCCGGTTTTGTGGATGCCTACGCGACGACTCTCCCAACTGACGCCGAGCCGCTCCGAAGCTTACTGAGCGTCTTTAAGTCCAATCCCAATCCGGAAATTCACCTTTACACGAGCGCGTTTTCCCGGCTGACTAGGATTTCCGTAGATCTCGGGGTCATGGAGAAGTGGACGCAAGTGGCAACCGTGCCCGCGGATTTCCCATGGGATGACCTCGGCTCATGGTCGGCTCTGGAAAGGCTGTACGGTAACGACGACCGAGGAAACACGATCGCCGGCGAAGCCATCTTGGTGGACTCTCACAACTGCACCTTGGTATCGGAAGCGGCATTGGGTGTACCGGTTCCCTTAGGCCAACCAAGAACCTTGGTGGCCTTCGGATTAAGCGACACCCTGGTAGTTGACGCGAAGGGGGTGGTGTTGGTCTGCCCCAAGAGCCGCTCGGCAGAACTAAAAGACCTAGTTCGCGAGCTTAGCAAGCTAGGGCGGAAAGACCTGATAGACGGCCCGGAGGACCCCGCCTGCCAGAGCCGGAGCGCCGTCTCGGCCACACTGACGACAGACCGGGAAATCCGAGCCTCTTGTCATGGTCTCTTCGCAGGTGTCCAGACCCCAAAGCCCTGGGGCGGCGAAACGCTTTGGGTCAAGACCGACAGATTCGCCGGTAAGATTATCTACATCCGCGGGGGGGAATCGTTGAGCCTTCAGTACCATGAGCGAAAGTCCGAGGCCATGGCGTGCTTATCCGGTTACGGCTTCTTCTCTTCCAACGGGACTAAGAAGCCGTTTGCCCCCGGAGACAGCGAAGTCATGCCTCCCGGCACAGTGCACAGAATAGAGGCCGAAACTGACCTCACTGTGCTCGAAATATCCACACCGGAACTTGATGACGTTGTCAGACTACAGGACCGGTACGGGAGAGTATGAAGGCCCGGCCGTTCCCCAAAAACAGACACCCGTTCGAGTGCGGCATCGACTTATCCGCATGGTGCGTGAATTAACAAATCGAAGGGGAAGTGGCGAGATGAGAAACAAGTCCAAAGCCGTGGTGTTCGCGCTTGTCGTGATCATGGTCTTGGCCGCCGTTCCGGCCGCCGCGATGGCTTGCTCGATTGGAGTGAGAACGCAGCTCATGTCGAGCCCGACTAACTGGTGGCCGGTGACATCGGTCTTGGTGGGTACGACGGTTTGGGATTGGGCGGCGGTGACCGAAGATTCCAATGTGAAGACCGGCGGTCAGGTTTGGTTCGATGTTAAGGTTCCCGGTTCAGACATTTGGGTCTCCTATGGG
>DAIRWA010000163.1:0-4227 GCA_036802545.1 Bacillota bacterium
ATGGTGTATTAGACTGTCATATAAAGGGGTGGGAGATTGGCGGAGTCCGGAAAAGCGAAAAAACGGACCAAGTCGGACGTCAAACCGGATGTCCGGACGCTGAAGAACATAGGGTTTTCCTTGGTCAGGCTCGCCGCCATTTTCGGCCTTCTTCTGCTTACGCTGTTCTTCGCTCTAGTGGTGTTTCTGCCCCTGCCTGAAGCGAGGGTTCCTGAAGCCACACAGGTCTACGACCAAAACGGGGATCTGGTCACTTCGTTATTCGTCCAAAATCGAGTTTTGATCAGCCAAGAAAACCAGGCGCCGGCGCTAAGAAGCGCCACTGTAGCTGTTGAGGACAAGCGGTTCTTTCGCCACATGGGGCTGGACCCTCAGTCCATCTTGAGGGCAATGTGGCGGAATCTCAAGGCGAGGGACATTGTGGAGGGCGGTAGCACTATTACCTCGCAACTAGCCAGAGAGCTCTTCTTGACCCAAGAGGTCACGCTAACGCGCAAGTTCATGGAGGCCGTATATACGATAAAACTGGAGATGCGCTACAGCAAAGACGAGATCCTGACCATGTACCTAAACCAGATATACATGGGTCACGGCAACTATGGCTGCGAGGTCGCGTCACAAGCTTACTTCGGGAAACCTGCGAAAGACCTGACTTTGTCGGAAGCGTCGCTCTTGGCCGGGATCATCCGCGGTCCCGAATACTACTCACCCTACAACAACCTTGAGGCCGGACTGCGCAGAAGAGACATCGTCCTAGACCTAATGGCCCAGCAAGGGTATATAGACGAGGTACAACGCGATGAGGCGAAGAATCAGGAGCTGGAGTTCCCGGGGCTCCCCGAGCGCGGTTCCCCCTACTTTGTGAACTACGTCATACAGGAAATTCGGGAGAGGCACCCTGAAATCGGCGAGCAGATCTACAGGGGAGGTTATCAAGTCTACACGACCCTGGATCTAAACACCCAAAAAGCGGCGGAAACGGCCTTTGAGAAGTACATGCCGGAAGGGATCAAAGACGATAACGGGGTAACCCAGCCTCAAGGAGCGTTGGTGGCAATCGAGCCTGAAACCGGCTACATCCGGGCGCTTGTAGGCGGTCGGAGCTGGTCTGAAACCGAGTTAAACCGGGTTTCCCAAATAAGGCGCCAGCCCGGCTCGGCGTTCAAGATATTCCTGTATGCGGCTGTGATCGACCAGGGACACCCGGTAACCGACACCATGATGTGCGAACCTGTCTCCTATCCGGGGGCAAGACCGGGAGAACCATACAGGCCGGTAGACTTCGGCAGCCGACCGTACCATTACGCCCCGCTCAACGTAAGACAGGCAGTCGCCATTTCCGACAACGTGATCGCGACCAGGTGGGCACAAGAAGTCGGCCCTGCCACTATAGCCGATTACGCAGAAAGACTCGGCATCAAGAGCCCGCTTCAGCACAACATCCCTCTTGCTCTCGGAGCGTCAGAGGTGACTCCTCTTGAGATGACAGTCGCCGCTGCCACCCTTGCGAGCGGCGGCATCCGGCCTGAGCCCATCGCGGTCCTCAAACTGCTGGACACACGAGGTCATGTCGTTGAAGAGAACAGGCCCCTCCTAACAAACGCCCTGTCCCCAGAGACATCCTACGTGCTGACAAGCGTATTGAGATCGGTCTTAGGCCCGTGGGGAACCGGCTCAGGTCTTGAGAGAATTTTGGGAGGCCGCCCGGCAGCCGGAAAGACCGGCACCAGCGACGACCAGCTCGATGCCTGGTTCGTAGGTTACACCCAGGAGCTAGCTTGCTCGGTCTACGTAGGGTGGGATAACCGCGAAGAGTCTCTGCCCGGCACAGGCGGCGCCATCGCCGGACCAATATGGGCCCACTTCATGGCCGAAAGCCTTAAGGGGCGTCCCCATACCGAATGGTCCGCCCCTAATGGTGTAGTGTGGGCCGAAGTATGCGAAGAAACGGGACTACTGGCAAACTGGTGGTGTCTTAACACCCACTACGAAGTCTTTCTGCAAAGAGCTCTTCCCAGGCGGGAGACCTTTCCGCATCTGCCCGGCGGATTCGGCTCCACCCCCGCTCAGCCGGACGCCCAGGCAGAACAAGTGCCTATCATAGCGGCTCGGGAAGCGATCTCTCCCGATAAGGTGCTGGAAAAGCCTTTTGCGAATATAGGGGAACCGGAGTCTCCCTATATTCCGCCTCTAGACTTTGGCGACCTCCTGAAGCGCCTGTTTCCGGACGGCTTTCCAATTCCTTAAACCACCCTTCCTACCGCCGCTCCGCCTTATGTGGCCGCTTCTCCCAACTCTAGGTCAAAGGTTATTTCCTTATTGTTGCGCAACACCAAAAGACTGACCAGGTCGCCGGGCGACATTTCCGATAAGAGAGCTTGAAAAGTCGCAAGCTTGTCAGTGTTCGTCCCGTTAAAGGCGATAATGAAGTCGCCCCGCTTGATGCCGGCTTTCGCTGCCGCTCCACCCTGAACCGCCTCTTCGACATAGATTCCTCTTTCGACTTGAATATCCAAACCGTACGCAAGGACTGTCTCTTTATCGATCAGGCGTAGGCCGACCATTGCCCGCCTTACTCTCCCGGTAGCGATCAGTTCGTTAGCTATGCGTCTTACCTGGTTTGACGGAATTGCGAAATTCATGCCCTCCACGGCTTCGGCGTTGATTTTCACTGAGTTAATACCGATGACCTCGCCTTGCGCGTTCACCAACGGACCTCCGCTGTTTCCGGGGTTGATTGCGGCATCCGTTTGAATCAAACGCATGGAATAGTCGCCTACGGTAAGTACCCGGTCTAACCCTGATACGACCCCCTGGGTTACGGTCCGCTTAAACTGTAGCCCCAAAGGATTCCCGATGGCCACCGCGAGCTGTCCGGGTCGCAAGGCGTCGGAATCACCAAACACCCCGATAGGCAGAGTAGTCGCGTCGATCTTGATGACTGCGAGGTCGGTAGCGGGATCTGTGCCTATGACTCTCGCGGGGAACGTCCGTCCGTCGGCGAGGAACACTGTTAAGTCCTTGGCATTGTCTACCACGTGGTTATTTGTCACGATATAGCCGTCTTGAGTGACTATTAGGCCCGAACCGGATGAGTCACGCCCTATCCTGCGGCCAAAAAAGTCCAACACGTAAGTCTTGTTGACTATGCCGACAACCGCGGGGCTGACCTTCTCCGAAGCGTATATGACCCTATCCCAAGGGTCCTCGCCGCTGGGAGAGACAGTGGGCTCCGGCACAGTAGAAGTCGGACTTTCGGTAATCACCGGAGGATTGGCGGAAAGATAGGAAAGACCTGCTCTATGAATAAGCACGTTGGGAGCGATTCCCACCACCAGGAATCCTCCGATTATCGCGCCCACAAGCCCAACAACAAGGTAAGACCACAGTCCCGGGCGTGCGCGCGTCTCCTTCTGTCTCGGCGCGTCCATATCGACCATGAGTAACCCTCCCCAAACTGTCTTCTTGATTGAAGAGTACTACTCATTTGTCAAGCCCGTATAAAAACTATTCACACTCCAAGGTGACGTCGGCGCCTAAACCCTTAAGTTTTTCCGGAATCATCTCGTAACCCCGCTGTACGATCTCCATACCGTTGACCTCTGTAACGCCGTCAGCCGAGAGGCCGGCGATAACGAGGCTAGCTCCGGCGCGAAGGTCGTGGACCTTCACAGGCGCGCCCACAAGTCTGGGGACGCCTTCTATTATCGCGGAGCGTCCTTCAACCTTAATCTGGGCTCCCATCTTGACCAGTTCGCTTACATAGCCGAGGCGGTTATCGTACATGGATTCCTGAACAACGCTGACACCATCGGCCCTTGAAAGGACCGACACCAGCGGTTGTTGGGCATCAGTGGGGAACCCCGGATAAGGAAGGGTTTTCACGTTGATAGGTCTAGGCCTGTCGGGCCCCTGCACGCGGATGTAGTCACCGTTCTCCGTGATGGTAGCTCCCGCTTCTTTCAGCTTTGCGGTGATAGGTTCCAAGTGTTTAGTTATCACGTTTCTCACTAAGACATCTCCGGCGGTGGCTACCGCGGCCATCATGAATGTCGCGGCCTCCATGTCGTCGGGTATTACCGAGTGATTGGCCGAGTTCATCTTGGAAACGCCGCGAATGCGGACTACATCGGTTCCCGCCCCCAGAACTCGCGCGCCCATGGCGTTGAGGAAATTGGCCAAATCCACTACGTGAGGCTCTTTAGCGGCATTCTCAATGGTGGTAGT
>DAIRWA010000164.1:0-4220 GCA_036802545.1 Bacillota bacterium
GCGATTGCCCGCGCCGCGCATTTCTCCAAAAAAAGGGTTTACAAACAAAAAACCGGATGAGATAATACGAGAACCACCCCTGGATTTCGGGTGGGGCTACAAGGTAACGTATGGTCTCCCATGGGCGTGTTCGGCAACCTCGGACAATTGAACAGCTGCGTGGAGGCTATGACAGTCGGGCAGTAGCTGGGTGCCTTGCCCGGCTGTAGTCAGTGGCGCAACCGGCCAAATGTGCAAGATGGCCGGTTTGTGTTTTCCGGGGCTTTGTGTGAAGTTCGCGGCTTCTCAGAGGGGGGTGGGAGTTTCGATCCAGACGGATATGTTACGCAATTGTGTCTCGGGTCAGCAACTTTCATCAAGAGGGGGAAAGAGAAAGAAGTGAACATAACTACCCATTGGCGACTCAGCAAAAAACTTCTGCTAGTTTCGCTAGTTTTTGCGGTAGTGCTCCCGATGGCGGGAGTGGCGTTGGCGGCTTCATATGACCTGACGATCGACTACTCGAAACAACCTTCACTCGAAGGTGACCCTGGTTGGCGCATAGCCAACGTGAACGGCGCTTGGTGGCAGACATTCGGCGAAAGCATCTCTGCAGGCACAGGCACGTTCAACACGTACCTTCAAATCCAGGCAAAAGGAAGCACCGCATACGAACGCGGCTACAACAGCAACCGAACCACCGATTACCTGGATGACAAAAGCCCTCAGACGATTGCTCTCCCCCTATCGGCTGTGCCAGTTGTTTTGGTCGATCCAGATGGCCCTGATGGCTCCGCCGAGGCGCAGCTATTTAAGGAGTTCGTAGTTGACGTCAATCAGACCGCTGGAAACCATGTTCTTAGCGTAGACTGGTTCCAGATCTGGCAGACGAACAACCCGGCGCTGGCGGGGTATGACGAGACTACTAAGTCTTTCTCCTCGGGCGCAACGAAGGTCTATGATATCGCCGAACATACACTGCTACTTGACTATTGGGTAAATGCTGGTAGCGGAAAGCATGACTATCGGCTGCTTGTCCCCAATTCATGGTTTGACCCCGAGATCGAGTACGTCACCATCGTAGCGTATCATGGGTACCAGAGCTACCCGTGTGATGACGGCTTTGAGGAGTGGGGCGTTCGCGGGATTGACTACGCGAGCAAGACCGGCAAGAAATGGCACGACCTCAATGCTAACGGGGTAATGGATGCCGGCGAGCCGGGGTTGTCCGGCTGGACAATCTACGTGGATTACGACGACAACACGACTTTTGATCCCGGCGAGCCGTCTGCCGTCACTGGCGCGGATGGCACTTATACGCTGAATGGTATCCTGCCGGGAGACTGGTGGGTCAGAGAACAGGCCCCAGCAGGTGAGACGGGCTGGATTCAGTCGTATCCCGGAGGAGTCGATCGGGGCCACTACGAGACCTTCGTAGGTAAGGTCAACAACCCCGACAATAACTTCGGCAACTACAAGTTGGCGACGAAATCGGGCACCAAATTCCACGACCTGAACGCCAACGGCGTCAAGGACGCTGGTGAGCCGGGGCTGCCTGGCTGGACGATCAATCTGGTGGGCACGGACGGCATGGGCAACCAGGTGTCCAAGAGCACGACTACTGATTCAAGTGGCAACTACTCGTTCAGCGTGCTTCCCGGAACCTACGCGGTTTCCGAAGAACTGAAGACCGACTGGTATCAGAGCTACCCCGCGGGCGGTGTCTGGAACATTACGCTAACCTCGGGTCAGGTCGATGCCGTTAATGACTTTGGGAACTACCAGAAGATCAAGATCAGTGGCTACAAGTGGAACGACCAAGACGGCGATGGCGAGTGGCTCGGTGAGCCAGCGCTTAATGGTTGGGAGATCTACCTCGACCTGAACAACGACGGCGACTGGGATGCGGGCGAGCCGAAAACCACCACCGATCAGGACGGCTACTACGAGTTCACAGGCTTGATGCCGGGTGACTATCGTGTCCGGGAAGTTCTGCAGGACGGTTGGACTCAGACGTACCCTACAACTGGCATCCATATTCTGCTTGGACTTAAGAGCGGGGACAACCCCGCGGGGTTTAACTTTGGCAACATGCAGCCGGAGACCAAGACTGCAACGCTTCTCTACAAGAAGGTCGTTGACGGGGACGACATTCCACTGCAACCGACTGCTTCATATGTAAAGGTCGGCACTGTCGTGTACGACACGGCGACGGTGACTAGCCTTGGCGGTACCCCGACGGGCAACGTCCAGTTCTATGTCAAAGCGCCAAGCGCCGCTGCCTATGTTGCGTTCGGCGCCCCTGTGCCGCTCGTGAGTGGCGTGGCGACGTCGGGGGACTACACGGTCAACATGACCGGTATGTACCAGTTCAAGGCGGCGTATGCGGGCGGCGGCGTCTTCCTGCCGAGCGAGAGCATCGAGGGCGAAGAGCCGCTCGGAGTGGTTGAGGCGAAGATCGAGTTGCGCGAAACCGACGTGAACGCAGTTGGCGACCCGCACACGTTCACAGCGAAGGTGCTGGCGGATTACGGTGACGGCGAAGGCTTCGTGCCGGTTGCCGGCGCGTGGGTTGGCTTCGATTTCCTATCGGCGGTGAACGTTGAAGTCCTGAGCACGACCACCAACGCGGCTGGCGAAGCTTGGGCCCGTGTCAACTCGGCGAGCCCGACGGTAGTGACGGCGAACGCTACGGTAACCCGCCAGAATCCCGACGTGCCGTTCAACGTGCTTGGCGTGCCGTTCAACCTGACTACGGCAGGCGGCTCGGGCGTGAATGGTCCGCAGACCAAGACCTGGGTAGACGCCCGGTCAGAGCGTTGCGGCGGCAATGCGACGCTATCTTCTTGACACCGCCAGTGCTCGCCGCTAGAGTGAGAAAAAGACATGCGGTGATGCATATGGCAATCCTCACCCGGGCTCTCAAGAAAACCTTCATCACGAAGACCAAGGAGCAGGGCCTTCGCGGCTCCCTTCGCGCCATGATGCGTCCTAATCTTGTGGAAGTCCAAGCGGTCAAGGGTATCAACCTCAAGGTATCCCGCGGGGAAGTCGTCGCGTTCATCGGTCCCAACGGAGCCGGTAAATCCACCACCATCAAGATGCTCACCGGTATTTTGTACCCGACTTCCGGGGAAGCCACAGTGCTGGGCTACGTGCCTTGGGAGGACCGTGAGAAGCTTTCCTACAAGATAGGCTCCGTCTTCGGGCAGAAGTCCCAGCTGTGGTACCACCTGCCCCCGGTGGACACGTTCAACCTGCTGGCCAAGATCTACGAGATGGACAGGGCAGAGCACCTGCGCCGGAGGGAATTCCTCGTGGAAGCCTTCGCAATCGGCGAGTTCATGAACATACCGGTGAGGAAGCTGTCTTTGGGTCAGAGGATGCGCTGCGAGATCGCGGCTTCGCTTCTGCACAAGCCGGAAGTCGTCTTTCTGGATGAGCCGACCATCGGTCTGGACGTGGTCGCCCGCCAGAACGTCCGTCAGACCTTGAAGACGTGGAATGACCAGGAGAACATGACTGTGTTCCTGACGTCCCACGACGTCGGGGATATCGAATACCTAGCCGACAGGGTCATCATCATCAACCATGGCCAAGTCGTTTTGGACGACCGAGTCAAGAATCTGAAATACCGATACCTGCATAAGAAGGTGATCGACCTTCGTGTATCTCATGCTGTCGCGGACCTCGCCATCGACGGAGTCAAGGTACTGAAAGCTAAGGAGAATGGCATGAAGCTTGAGGTTGACACGCGTGTCCAAGGCATCGAGGAAGTGATAGCGGCCATTTTGAAGGAATGCGAGGTAAAGGACATCTCCATTTCCGATCCGCCCTTGGAGGACATAATCTCTGCCATTTACACTGGCAAGGCTGACGAGGTGGCCGGCGGGGTTGCCAGGGCCGTTAGTACCAGTAAGACCGACAAAGACACAGTGGCTGGGGAGGCCTACAGAACCGACAGCGACGACAGTGCTGACGGGACAGACATAGTTGACGGAACCGCCAGAACCGATACGGACGGCCACGCCAACCATGGGGAGGCGGTCTAGGTGTCCAGCCCGGCGCAGCGGCTTCGGCCTAATACGCCCGCGCACCCGCTTGGGGCTGCATTGGCCGCCAAAGTGGCGAAGTACGCGGAGATGTTCAAGGTCACGTTCTTGTCGAAGACGGCATACATCTACGATTTGCTCTTTCGCCAGTTGTTCCTCGTTGTCGTCATGTACGTTTTCATCCAGCTT
>DAIRWA010000165.1:0-4211 GCA_036802545.1 Bacillota bacterium
GCCTTCGTGATCGAGAGCACTCCCCGCGTTTTCAAAACGATAGCCAATACTCTATACTTAGAGGAGTGCTATGAGGGCGGAAACGGGATGGGGCATATAGGGGCATATAGATGAAGATAGACACTTTTGATCTGACTCAGGGCGGGATTCTAAAAAAGCTGTTGCTTGTGGCTTTCCCTATTATGGGTACGCAACTCATGCAGATGACATACAACCTGACCGACATGTTTTGGCTGGGACGCATGGAGAACTCAGTGACCGCAGTGGCAGCCAGCGGCTTAGCAGGCATGTTCATGTGGCTTGGCATGGCCCTCCTCATGATTGGGCGCATGGGTTCCGAGATTGGAACGTCGCAGAATCTGGGGCGAGGCGACGTCGACACCGCCAGAGGGTACGCGCAGGATTCGGCTAGGATTGGGCTTGTCCTTGGTGCAGCGTACGGGCTTGTCCTCGTTATCTTTGCGGGCCCGCTGATTTCACTTTTGCAGGTGAAAGAGCCGGCCGTGTTTAGCGGGGCGTGCGACTACCTGCGCATTGTGGGGCTATGGACAGCGCTTACCTATGTGTCGGCGGCCATCACCGGCTCGTTTAACGGTGCGGGCAATTCCCGGCTCACTTTCTTGGCCAACGCAACTGGGCTAATAGTCAACATGATTCTTGACCCCTTGATGATTCTGGGGTTGGGTTGGGGTATCCGCGGCGCGGCTATCGCCACGGTGATCGCCCAAGGAGTCGTGCTGACGTTATTTGTTTGGTTTGCCAAGCGCCATCCCCAAAGGCCATTTCCGCGATTCCACGTTTTTGGCCGAATAGACGGGCGGAGAATACGCCAAATTCTGAGATGGAGTCTTCCCATCGCTATAGAAAGCGCCGCCTTCACATCTTTGGCCATGGTCGTGACCGGCATGGTATCGGCGTGGTATGGAGAAACCGCGGTGGCTGTGCAACGTGTGGGAAGTCAGATCGAGTCACTGTCATGGCTTGTTGGAGGTGGCTTCGCCTCCGCTGTTACTGCCTTCGTCGGGCAGAACTACGGGGCGCGCCAGTGGGAGCGCATACGCAGGGGCTATCGAATTTCCCTTGCTGTGCTGTTGGGTTGGGAGATCCTGGTGACCGCGCTCTTGGTGCTGGGCGGACGCTTCTTGTTCTCCCTATTTCTTAGCGAGCCTCCGGTGATTCTGGATATGGGGGCGACATATCTACGCATCCTTGCGTTTTGCCAGGTTTTTATGGCACTGGAAGGGGCTTCTTCAGGTGTTTTCCGGGGGATGGGCAAGACTCTTCCGCCTAGCGTGTGCAGCATCAGCTCCAACCTGTTGCGCCCGCTTTTCTGTTGGACGTTCTCCAAGTGGTGGGGGCTCAATGGTCTATGGATGGGCATAGCCGCATCGGCCGCTCTTAGAGGAACACTCATGGCTACCTGGTACATTCTGTACGAAAGACGAATACCTCTGGAAAATGAACTGAAACCCTTACCCGCGGATACGGCAAGTGCCTCGGTAAGCTGATTTGACCTAGGGCAGAGCCCCATAACCGCCCATCTAGGGCAAAGAGCCCTGCATCCCCGCATTACTACGCTGGCGCATCGATATTGAGTACCGTCCGACCTGAGGAGGCGCATGTCTTTATTTACGGATTGATAAACCTCGATTAATCACTTCACCCTGGGATGTAGAATGTATAGAAGGTTTCGTCGCGTTCTTGTGGGGGGAGAATACATGGACTTTAGACAAGCGTTGCGGAATCGCGATATGGATCAACTTCGGAGAGTACCAAAGTCAGATCTGCACAACCACTTTGTGCTTGGCGGAAACAGGGAGTACATTCGAAGAACAACAGGCGTCAGGATCGATCCGATAGTGATACCGCTCACATCAATGGACGAGATGCACCAATGGAATAATGTGAATATGGGTGGACGCTTCGATAATCCCACAATGAGAAAGCTGCTCATTGACGCTACACTGGTTCAGGCGAAAGCCGATGGAGTAACGGTCCTCGAAATCGGAGAGGATGTCTGGGGACTGGCGAAGTTTTTCTCCAATGATATCGCTGAGTTGATCTCTACTTTTCACCTCTCTCAAAGTTCTTTGTACCCTGAGGTTGAGCTACGACTGCAAATCGGGATGTCACGACATTGCCCCATCGATTACCTAATGCTTTGTCTTGACCAGTTTTGGGGCAGAACGGAGTTCTACTCTATTGATCTTTATGGCGATGAACTCTCACAGCCGATCAAGAATTTCGTGCCGATCTACCGCATGGCAAAGGAAAACGGGTTGGTCTTGAAGGCACATATAGGGGAATGGGGAACGGCTGACGATGTGATTGAAGGTGTCGAGCTGTTGGAACTCGATGAGGTACAACATGGCATAGCAGCCGCCCAATCTAGGACGGCCGTAAGGTATTTGAGAGACAATGGAATCCGACTGAATGTTGCCCCAAGCAGTAACGTGCTGCTTGGTCGAGTAAGAGATATGAAACGGCATCCTATATCGACTTTGCACAGAAACGGTGTCGAGGTTACAGTCAATTCGGACGACATCCTCCTTTGCGACAGTGATGTATCAAAAGAGTATTTTCGCCTGTACGAGTCTGGTTGCCTTACAGATGATGAACTGGAGGAGATCAGGCTTAACGGGTTGAAGCCGAGAAAAGCAAAGTAAAGCCATAAGGAGCAATCATGCATGCAATACGCGCTCACTAGAAAACTGGCGGATGCCATGAAGATTAAGCCGCCTTCAGAACATGAGGTCAGAGATCCTTTGTATTGTTGGACAGTCAACTGGGCAAAGGTGTGGAGCAACAGCAGAACCGGAGATATGCTCGTACTGGTTAACCATGCCACATCCTTTACTGTGGCCATTTACGAGATTAAGCGCAAGGATCTAAGGAATGTCGCGGAAATGATGAGAGCGGCAATTTCTAACACGTTGCTTTCCCTGGGTCTTAACCCGGACATAGTGGCAGAGTATATGCGTCAAGCCGGCGAAAGCGAGTTTGTGCTTAATCACAGCAGGCAGACAGCGGCGTGGGTCACGAGGGCGGGGAATGATTGTGCCTTTCACATCGCGCGTGAGTACGACGGCATCGATAAGGTGTTCAACGACACGGTGGGGGCGCTGATAAACCACCATCTCGTCAGCTGTCCCGGCAACAGTCGCGAGATGTGTTACCCTCGCGACGAGATGTTCAACGCTCTTGCTCGGCTTACGGACAGACAGCTTTACAGATATCGAGCCCTTGAACTCTTGGTGACACTCGATTTGGAAGTATACAGGGCGGCACGAAGACTCATCGTGCCTGCTGACATGAGATTATCACGCCTGCACCGACTACTGCAGTCCGTATTCGGATGGAAGAATTGTCATCTGCACGACTTCGTCATTCACGACCGGGATGGACGCAGAATTGTCAGGCTCGTGCCGTATGGAGACGACCTAGAGTACGACCGGGACGCGGTCCTTGTCGGACGTCACACTCTATCAGAGGTTTTCCCGAAATACCGCAATATGCTCTACACCTACGATATGGGGGATGATTGGGTACACGTGATTCAGCTCGTCCGGGTGATAGAGGATTACGATAAGGAATCACCCTACTTGTTGGAGGCAAGCGGTCAGACTCCACCCGAGGATGTTGGCGGTGTAGGCGGGTTTCTTTCCTTCCGTCGGATCATGCTCGATCCGAAGCATCCTGATCACGCCGAGATGAGAGCATGGGCGGGGTATTGGACAGTAGACCTCAGCGAGTTCATGCGAACACCAAGGGTGATACATGCGTAGGTTGTCTGTTGGCATTGCTACCGCCTGGTAGACCTAGAGCGGAGAGTCCTGCATCGCCGCCAGTCTGGGGGGTGAGGCCCCACGACACGGCCGCATTACTGCGCGGGCGTACCGACCGCCAGGCGGTTTTTGGGGGGGATGCTCCGTTTTGAAACAGGCTTCCTGTGATGAGGTGCAGGGGTGCGCGTCCTTCTTCCGAGGATGCACCGAAACAAAGCGGGGTCCGCGACTAGGAAGGGATCAGCCAGATGTTTTTGGAGAGGATGCTCCGTTTTGAAACAGGCTTCCTGTGATGAGGAGCAGGGGTGCGCGTCCTTCTTCCGAGGATGTATCAAAACGAAGCAGGGTCCGCGACTAGGAAGGGATCAGCCAGATGTTTTTGGAGAGGATGCTCCGTTTTGAAACAGGCTTCCTGTGATGAGGAGC
>DAIRWA010000166.1:0-4200 GCA_036802545.1 Bacillota bacterium
GACAATTGGCCCGTTTTGATCTGGGCACTTCGCGCAGAATACAAAGCGGCGTTCCCGTGGCGAAAGTTATCGGAGGCAAGTTCATGGTTTCCATGAGGCTGGGTTGGGTTTCACTGGCAATTTCTATAGCGCTTGGCATCTCGTTGGGTATCGTGCAGACGATATTCAAGGAGAGATTATGGGACCACGTTGGCACAGCTTACACAGTATTTGTGCGGGCTGTGCCAGCCCTGGTCTCTTATTCGCTCATCCTTGTCTTCGGAGCACGGGTGTTGCACTTCCCGTCCATGTACTCAACCAGAGATGTCTTTAGGTCCAGCATTTTACCGGTGGTTTGCCTTAGCGTCGGTTCGATCGCAGGTTACATGATATGGATAAGGCGATATATGGTAGACGAGCTCAACAGGGATTACGTTCGTTTGGCGAAGCTCAAGGGCATGTCCACCCGAAGCGTGATGTATAAGCACGTGCTGAAAAACGCTTTTGTTCCTATGGCCCAGTATCTTCCCCAGTCTGTGTTGCTGGTGGTCGGGGGCTCTTTGCTGGTGGAACGCTTCTTCTCGGTACCCGGTCTGGGTTCACTGCTTACTGACGCGGTGCTACGCTACGATCTAAACCTTGTCCAGGCATTGGTGATGATGTACGCCGCGATGGGCATTGTCGGCGTACTCCTGGGTGACATTCTGATGGTTCTCTTCGACCCCCGCATCCGACTAACCGGCAAGGAGACTTCACGATGACCAGTGACGAAAATACGAGCGTCTCTTCGGTTCCGGCCGATGCCGGTAGCCCGGATAGGAAAGAGTTGTTCTCCTTTGTCCCTTACAGAGCTTGGGCTGCGGAAGAGATCGCTTACTCCGAGTATTCGTATTGGAAATCAGTGTGGCAGAACTTCTTGAAGAGAAAGACAGCCGTATTCATGAGTTGTGTGTTCATCGTTCTGTTTCTGTTTACTTTCATCGCAGGCCCGATCGGACACTTTCGGTACGATGAGGTTAGGCCCGACAAGACAGAGATTTTCATACAGCCTAACAGCAAGTACTGGTTTGGAACGGATAACCTGGGACGCGACTATTGGTGCCAAGTCTGGTACGCGACTCAGACGTCTATCCAGCTGTCCATTCTGGTAGCCGGGGGCGAGCTTCTACTTGGATTGGTGATTGGCCTGATCTGGGGGTATGTGCGCAGCCTAGATCGCTTTTTCACCGAACTGTACAACGTTCTCACTAACGTCCCTACTATGATCTACCTGACCCTTATCGCTTTGTTGATCGGCCAAAGTTTCGTCACCCTGTGCGGCGCTCTGATACTGTTTGGCTGGATGGGCACCGCGCGACAAGTGCGCAACCTCGTCTTGATCTACCGCGACAGGGAGTATAACCTGGCGTCGCGGTGCCTTGGCACCCCCATGGGTAGAATCCTGTACCGGAACATTCTGCCCTACCTCACTAGCGTGGTGATCATGCGCTTGGCGCTTAGCATACCGATGGCCATCAGCTATGAAACGACGTTATCGTACTTGGGACTCGGTTTGGGCATTGACACGCCCTCACTGGGAATACTTTTGCGAAATGCCCGCGGCTATTTCCTGGACTTCCCCTACTTGCTGTACTTCCCGGCGGGCATTGTGTCGCTCATTACCGTAACTTTCTACCTGGTGGGCAACGCGTTCTCTGACGCTTGCGACCCACGGAACCACGTGTAAGGGAGGGCGGAGAGCAATGGAAACAGACAGACCTATTCTTTCCGCCAGGGACATCGAGGTCCAGTTCACTCTGCGCGGTCAGAGACTGACGGCGATTCGAAGCGCTTCGCTCGATGTCTATCCCGGGGAGACTCTGGCTTTGGTAGGAGAATCAGGTTGCGGAAAGAGCGTTTTCACCAAATGCTTTGTAGGCATGCTCGACAATAACGGTAGCATTACCCATGGGTCGATCATGTTCGACGGCAAGGACCTCACCAAGTTCACAACAGAAAAAGAATGGCTCACGATACGCGGGAAGAAAATCGCTATGGTCATGCAGGATCCTTTGACTTCTTTGAACCCTTTGAGGAGCATTGGCTCTCAAATACAGGAGGCAATTCAGCTTCATCAGGGTTTGCGTGGCTCGGAAGCGCATGACGAAGTCATACGCATGCTTGAACTCGTGGGCATTTCGGATGCTGCCGGCCGTTACTCCCAGTATCCTCATGAATTCTCCGGCGGTATGCGGCAGCGCGTGGTAATCGCCATGGCGATAGCCTGTAGGCCGAAGATCCTTATCTGCGACGAGCCGACGACGGCCTTGGACGTTACCATTCAAGCGCAGATTATAGACCTGATTCGTAACCTACAGAAGAAGTTCAATATGACGATCATCTACATCACGCACGACTTGGGTGTGGTCGCCAACGTTGCGGACCGCGTCGCCGTGATGTACGCGGGGGAGATTATCGAGACGGGTACGGCTAACGAGATTTTCTACGATTCCTGGCATCCTTATACTTGGGCTTTGCTTGAGGCTTTGCCGCAGCTCGGCATCAAAGGAGAGAGACTTCCCGCGATTGACGGTACCCCTCCTAACCTGTTCGGCCAGATTGTAGGAGACGCATTTGCGCCGCGCAACAAGCGGGCCTTGGCCATCGATTTCGTAGAGGCGCCACCTTTCTATGAGATCTCGCCGACTCATAGGGTAAAGACTTGGTATCTAGATGCGAGAGCGCCAAAGATCACGAAACCTGACTCGGTAAGACGGTTGGCGCGACAGGCCAGTATGCTGAACGCGTCTTCTACGGCAAAGCGTTCACGCGACCATTCACGCGAAGAAGTCGATCGCGAGGCTATCGTTCAGGTCAAAAACCTGCAGGTCACGTTCGGTTCAGGCCGCAAGAGGTTCGTGGCCGTCGATAACGTCAACTTCGAGATATATCGTGGTGAGACTTTTGCGTTAGTCGGTGAAAGCGGTTCGGGCAAGACTACCATCGGTCGCGCCCTTCTGCGCATCAACCCTGTGAGTTCAGGAGAAATCTACTTCAAAGGCCGTAGGATCAGCGGAAAGGTCTCCAAGGAACTTGATCTTGAAGTCATACGCAACTGCCAGATGATCTTTCAGGATCCTATGAGTTCTTTAAACGAGCGCGCCAAGGTCGACTACATTGTCGGCGAAGGCATCCTCAACCACAAGCTATACACCGACGCCAAAGATCTCCAGCGCAAGGTACACCACGCGTTAAGGGAAGTAGGCTTGTTACCCGAATTTGCGTCGCGTTTCCCACATGAGTTCTCCGGAGGACAGAGACAGCGCATCGGCGTCGCCCGCGCTCTGATCATGGAACCCGAGTTTGTCGTGGCTGACGAACCGATTTCCTCGCTGGACGTGTCCATCCGGGCTCAGGTACTGAATCTCCTGAATGATCTTAAGGCGAAGCGGGACCTGACCTACATGTTTATCTCCCACGACCTGTCTGTCGTCCGCTTCATCTCCGACCGTATCGCGGTCATACGCGCGGGGCATATCGTGGAACTGGCCGACACCGAGGAGCTATTCCGCAGGCCGGTGCATCCATACACTCAGGCGCTACTGTCGGCGGTTCCGTATCCGGACCCCGAGCGAGAACGGGAGAAAACGCTTCTTGTTTACGATCCTCGGGAGTACGAGCATCCCGGAGAGGAACTCCTGTGGAGAGAGATTGGCCCGGGGCATTTTGTATCCGGCACCCAGCGGCAGATTGACAGGTACAAAATGCAGTACTAGCCGAGGGCGTCAATGCCGGGGCGGATGACACGCTCAGCACACGATGTTTCGGACTTACGGGGGGGCGATAGCCTCCCCTTCTTTTGACTACCCTTCCACACGCCGGCCCGCTTGACGGCATCCATCAAACAAACGGCCACCCGCCGCATCGAGCGCCACCCTATAGCCAGCTAGACAAAGACATGATAAGGAAGATGGCACCGCAGGACACATTGGCGATCAGGCTGCACGTGTCACGATCTACTTGGGTCAAGTCATCGAAAGAAGGGCCGCCCTCATCAAGGTGGTCTGTCATGTCGCCAAAAGCTCCCGAGGACCGCTTCTTTGTGTTGAAGGGAATCAAGTTCATCAGCGGGACATTGATACCGTCAAGGCGCAGATAGTCGAACCAGGCGATTGCTAGGAAAAGTACTCCAAGGATAGTGTAAGCGTAGTCTATCGTGACAAGACCAGTATTGACAAACCG
>DAIRWA010000167.1:0-1299 GCA_036802545.1 Bacillota bacterium
GACGCATTATGCCTGCCCGGGTCTCTACCTCAAATTCGGTCTTAGGGGTGAGCCCCCTGTCGAAAACGAACCTGGCAAAGCAGCGCAACCCGTTGCCACACATATCGCCTTCGGCGCCGTTGGAGTTGAACATCCGCATTCGAAAATCTGCTTTATCCGACGGTTCCACGAGAATAAGTCCATCTGAACCGGCACCCAAGTGTCTCTCCGCCATCCGCCTAGAGAGATCGTTCCAGTCGTGCTCGGAAGCGTAAGAGAAACGGTCTATGTACAGGTAGTCATTTCCTAGCCCATGAAGTTTAGTGAAGGGTACTCCGGCCTTCTTCGTGCCCGCTCCCATTTGAAATCGCCCTTTCTACTCATGAAGCTCTATGAGCTCTCCCGTCTCTACGTAGCAAACCCTTTCGCCTATGTTAGTGATGTGGTCTGCGATTCGTTCCAGATTCCTAGCGATGACGATCAATTGAACTGCCTGGTCCACTAGTCCCGGATCCTGCTTCATAAATCCGCATAATTCTTCATGAAGATACTTGTAAAGCCCGTCAACCTCATCGTCACTCTCTATCATGCGTTTTATCAAATCCAGATCCCTAGTGACAAAACCGTCCAGGGCTTGTTTCAGCATCTTCACAACTATCTGTTCCATTCGAGGTATGTCAATCAACGGTTTAAACAGGGGACGGGCTGCCAAGCGCTTGGCAGCTTTGCAGATGTCTAGCGAATAGTCTCCGACTCTCTCAATGTCCATGGCAATGGACGTTGCCGCGAATATACGTCGTAGATCTTTTGCGGCCGGCTGTTGAGTCGCGATGAGCCGAATAGCGGTTCGCTCGACATCGACACGAAGCCGGTCCACTACGTCATCATGGGCGATGGTGCGGTCCGCAAGTTCCACGTCGCGTTCCTCAAGCGCCTTAAGAGCGTTCTTCAGCATTGACTCAGCTTCTCTGCCCATTTCCAGCAACATGGAATCCAGTTCCGCAAGCTGCTTGTCAAAAGAAACCCGGGGCCTTGGCATCGTGACTAATCTCCTTCCCGGTTCGTCTATCCAAGTCGCCCGGTCACGTACCGTTCTGTACGAGTGTCCTTCGGCTTGGTGAAGACAACAGTAGTCTCATCATACTCTACGATTTCGCCGCTTAACATAAACATTGTATAGTCTGAAGCGCGCGCCGCCTGCTGCATGTTATGAGTCACCATTATGATGGTGTAGTCTTCACGCAGCCTCTCCATCAGCGCCTCAATCTTCAGGGTGGAAATGGAGAGGCTGCGTGAAGACTACACCATCAAAATGGTGAC
>DAIRWA010000167.1:1309-4157 GCA_036802545.1 Bacillota bacterium
AAGGTTCGTCCAAAAGGACGATATCGGGCGTTGTAGAGATACCCCTAGCTATGGATAGTTTCTGCTGATTGCCCAGAGACAACCGCTGAGCGGGCCCCTTCAGACCATCCTTCACTTCGCCCCATAACCCCACAGAGCTGAGGCTCTTCTCCACAATTTCGTCAATCTCGGCGCGAGAAGAAACCCCCTGCACTCTAGGAGCTACAGCCACGTTATCGTACACGGACAACGGAAACGTTACCGGCCTTTGAAACACCATGCCAATCCTAGATCTTAGCCAGGTAAGCTCCACTGAACCATCGTACACGTCTAGGCCGTCCAAAAGAATCTCGCCTGATACACTGACCCCCTCCACGAGATCGTTCATCCTATTGATACTCCGCAGAAACGTGGATTTCCCGCAACCGGATGGACCAATAATCGCAGTAATGGCGTGCTCGGCGAATTCTACAGTGAGCCCCTTTAAGGCGAGAAAATCCCCGTAATAGAGGCGAAAATCTCTGGCGGCTATTTTCGGTTCCTTCTCATGCGGCATGCCCTGTGGCCCCCTAGCCGTATTTGCCGGTGATGTAGTCCTCGGTCCGTTTGTCTTTTGGCCGCATAAACATTTCTCCGGCCGGCCCCACCTCAACCAACTCTCCCATATACAAGAAAGCGATCTGCCCTTGCACTCTGGATGCTTGGGCAGGATTGTGGGTCACCAGGACAACGGTGTAATCCCTTCTCAATGTCTGCAAAAGCTCTTCGATGCGCAGGGTCGATAATGGATCAAGGCCTGAAGTGGGCTCATCCAGAAGGATGACTTCCGGCTTCACAGCCAGAACCCGCGCCAACGACAGTCTTTGTTGCTGTCCGCCCGAAAGCTTTTGAGCGTTTGAGGCAAGGCGGTCTTTCACCTCATCAAACAGAGACGCGGCCTTCAGGGCCTTTTCCACGATTTCGTCAAGCTGGACCTTGGATATAGGGCCCTTCTTCCTAGGCCCATATGCCACGTTATCGTATATAGACATGGGCAGGGATTGGGGCAGAGCAAACACCATTCCGACCTTACGCCTAAGTTCCGCCACGTCTACCTTCGGAGAGTACACGTCTATTCCGTCCAAGAGCAGCCGGCCCTTATGGGAAGTACCCCCGACCCTATCGTTCAGCCTGTTCAACGCTCTTAGGAATGTGGTCTTTCCGCTCGCCGTGGGGCCCATTATCGTGAGAAGAGAGTTCCTCTCGATGTCCAGATTGATAGATTTCAGCGCGACATTTGAACCGTATGAAAAGCTGAAGTCTACAGCTTGGACCTTTATGGGGTTGGCGTTCTCGTTGGGCTTCAGTTCGGGCGTCACCGGTTCATCTCCTGTCCTCTTCGCGGAATCACTCTCGTCCATTGTTCCTCGTAAATCTGTTCAAGAAGTAGTGGGCGGCGAAATTAACCGCCAAGATAGATATCAAGAGCACTGCCGCCGTTCCGTATGCGTTCCTGGTTGAGATCCCTTCGCGAGCAAGGATGTAGAAGTGGACCGGAAGAGTCCTTACAGGATCCAAAATCGAACGAGGCAACCTGAGCGAAGAACCTGCCGTAAATATGACCGCCGCAGTCTCACCCACAGCCCGTCCCGCTGCCAAAATCACCCCGGTAAGAATACCCGGCAGAGCACCGGGGAGAACAATGGACACGGACGTTTGCCACCTGCTTGCTCCAAGGCTGAAGCTCATCTCCCTATAAGAATCCGGTACTGCCCTAAGAGCCTCTTCTGAGGTGCGCACTATGGTCGGAAGCATCATCACGGATAGCGTCAAGGCGCCTGATAGGATCGACCAGCCCATTTCCATTCTTATAACGAACAACAGAAAACCAAAAAGGCCAAAGATGATCGAGGGGATCCCCGCCAGACTCTCGGTCCCGAACCTGACCAATCTGGAGAACCATCCTTCTCGTGTATATTCGGTCAAGAACAATGCGGTACCGATCCCCAAAGGAGCCGCGATGATAAGGCTCAGTGTCGTCAATACCAGAGTGCCTACGATGCTGGGAAGAATGCCGCCATCCCTGCCCATGTTTGTTGGCGAGTTAAGCAGGAAGTCCAGGCTCAACACCGGGACCCCTTTTATCAAGACATACCCTATGACTAAAACGAGGATGCCCACGGCGACAAGAGCGCATAGAGCCAGAGTGGTCACGGCGACCCTGTCTCCTCCCCGCCCGACTCTAGTCCGCGCGTTCATCCGCATCACTTCCCTCTCATCAACGCCCGTGCAATCATGTTCATGGCTCCGATGACCACGAACAAGACTATCCCCGTGGCGAACAGCGCTTGACGGTGGAGCCCGTCAGCGTAGCCCATTTCCAGCGCTATGCTGGAAGTCAGCGTCCGTACCGGATCTAGGATCGAGGTCGGTACTATCGTCGCGTTTCCGGCGACCATGATGACCGCCATGGTTTCGCCTACCGCACGGCCCATGGCAAGGATGCCCGCGGCAAGTAACCCTGAGCGGGCGGCGGGCAATATGACCATTTTCACCGCTTGCCAGGGAGTCGAACCGACGGCAAGCATGCCTTCTCGATAAACTGGGGGTACTGCTCTGAGAGCGTCATACGAAACGGCGACCATCGTCGGAAGAATCATGATCCCCAGGACTAAAGCGGATGCCAAGACCGAAAAGCCCGGACCCCCAAGGTAAGTCCTGATGAGGGGCACCAAGACCGTTAGCCCTATGAACCCGTAGACGACCGACGGAACACCCGCCAGCAGTTCGATGGTTGGTTTCAATACTATCGCGGCTTTCTTTGGCGCGAACTCGGACAGGTACAGGGCGCAACCCAAGCTGCCGAAGAACGTTGCTATCCCGGTGAAGC
>DAIRWA010000168.1:0-4150 GCA_036802545.1 Bacillota bacterium
TGACTGTGGCGCCCGAACGGCGGCCTGATGCTTTACGGAGCGAAATTCTCAAACCGCAGGCTATCGTAAACAATAGGCGCCGTTTCCACGCGGAAGTCATCTTCACCCGCGATAAGGTATTCCAGTGTGACAGATCCGGTGTTCGCATCGTAAACAGCCGAAGCCGGGCGCGCCAGGTGCTTATCCTCCGGTATGTTAAGCACTGCATCGGTCACGCTAGCTACTTGGGGAATACCGTCTTTCACCCTGTAGACCAGAGCATCGGTTACCCCGTCCGCGCCATAAGTAACGTTGCATATCAGTTCCGATGCGCCGTCACCGTTCAGGTCCTTGACGATATCAGTGATTCCTGAACCAAAGCTCTGCGCAAAGCAGACAGCGGAGTTGCCTCGAACCGCATAGTAATGGAAATCGCCCCAGCCGTAGCCGGCCAGATTCCCCAACACAAAACCGCTCAGCTCGGGGATGGCGTCAAAGGGTCGCAGCGAATAACGCCAACCTGTATTGGCGTTGGACGGCAGGCTATCGAGCACCGTAAGGACTTCGCCTCGCCGTAGGAGTATATCTGTTTTGTCGCCCTGGTTGCGCAGACCGACTTCATAGTCCTCCTGCTGAACGGACCAGATCACGCCATCGGGCGGGATCGCGGCTTTCGGGACTTCCACCGACAGCGCGTCGCCTGTGTAGCGCACCTTACAGGAGTATTCCGCTTCTGTTTCATCCAAACGGAAACTCAAGGTCAAATATGGGCCGCCGTCGTCCTGGGAAATGGATCCGTCAGACCAGATACCGCTCCAACCAAGGAAAGTGTCATACAAACGCGAGACCACGTCCACCTGGAGTAGGCGGCCCTCACGCTGAAAGTAGAAATATGGAGAAAGGGCTGCGTTCACGTGGGAGAAATAGAGGAGCTCGGAGCCGCCCTTTCCATCGAGATCCACGACAGAATGGTTATTGACGCAACTTGCCAAGAGCTCCACATCCCCGCCCTTGTTTAGAAAATAGTAATCGTAGGCGAGGTAGGATGAACCAAATGGACAACCCATGACGAAGCCGTCCCGCCCGAACAGGTCCTCAAATAGTTCAACAGAGAACCCTGTTTCGTATCCCCATTGTTCTTCAGAGTTGTAGGCCTGAATGAACTGGTGGATGCTTCCGTCCGCCTTTTGAAAGGCACCCCAAATGTCAGCGTTGCGCGCCCGATAAAACATCATTTTGACGCCGGCAGATTCCCCCTCGGCAAAGATCTCCACGATGTCCGATCCGTCTACAGGCGGCTCAGTTCTTATCCCGTGAGGCCCATAAAAAGGGACGTTGTCCAGCGGAATGGTGTAGATCTCGGTTCCGCGCCCCGTTGAACTTGGCCAAGCCGGAGGCACGTCCGGCAAAGCGTCGTTTGCTTGGGTGAAAGCGCCGCATGCCGCCAGCACCGCGATAGAAGCCACAAGGACAAAGGTGTATGGCGCCATCTTCCGTTTGTTTGCGATAAGCGCGATGCGCTCCTTGATGCTGTTTTCGCTCCCGGTCATGGTGGTTGCCGTTCTCAATAGCGCGGCTGTGATTCGCTTCTTGGAGGTCATGGCGATAAGTGAACGGCCGTAGTCTACCCGCGACTCGTCGCCTATCCGTTCGATAGTACTTTCATCGCAGGCAAGTTCCGCGTCTTGCATGGAGAGTGAGGCGGCAGACCACACAAACGGGTTGTACCAATGTAGCGCGAGACACACGCCTCGCAAAACCGCCCATATGTGATCACCATGATAATAGTGAGTTGCTTCGTGTTCTAATACATGGCGCAATAGCGTTTCATCCCGTCGCGCCTCTTGTGTAACATAGATTGCGGGCCGGAACAGCCCGAACATGCATGGCGTTTCAACCAAGCTCGAGACATAAACCGGCAAAGGATAGCCCGAGATGCCCGTCATTTCCCTGTCGCCTTTGAGTCGGGCAGAAAACCTGAGATTGGTTATCAACAGGAACAGTCCTACAGCGGCAAGGCCTGTGAGCCAGACAACCTTGGCAACGAACCGCCAACTGATCGCGCCGGTGTATGCGTTAACCACGCCGTCCTGGGAGTTTGCCCTCGTACTCGTGCGTTCCGGCGCTCCGGGAGATGGTGGTTCCGGCGTTGCCCCCTCCGGCACAGCATGGGGGAACGCAGATTCTCGCGCAGGCAGCACCGCTTTCGACACAGTGTTGGGCACTGCATTCATGACGCTCACGGGGCTCACGCCAAAACTAACCGGAACAAGCAGCCTTATCAGCACCAGCCCCCAAAGCGCATATTGAAAGCACGGGGTAAGCTTGCCGCGCAACAGCAAGCGCAATGTGACTACAAGCGCTATGAGTACTGATGAGGATATGATCCATTCAGCCACCATTTTTCACCTCACCATTCTTTGACGCCGGCGCCCGGTTATCCGCCTTGCGCAAGATCGCATACAACTCTCGAATTTCTTCTTCCGATAAATCCTGCTTTTTAGTGACAGCGCTCATCATCATACTGACGCTGCCCTTGCATATGCGGTTCAAGAACGCGCCCGCTTCCTGCACCACGGCGTCTTCGCGAGAGACAAGGGGCGAATACGTGTTAATACCGCTACTATCGTCACAAAGCACCGCGCCCTTTTTCACCACTCGGCTCAGCAGGGTGAGAGTGGTCGTCCTCGACCAGCCTGTGAGCACTTTGAAATGGTCCGCAGCCTCGCGTCCCGTACACGGCGCGCATTTCCAGAGATGCTCCATTAGGTCCCATTCGGCCCCTGTAAGACTTGCATGTTTTTTCGCCACTGTTTCGACGCCCCTCTTCCTGACTACGCCTGTAGACAATCAGACTATACTAGAGGTATCTACACCTGTCAACAAACCGGCTTGCAGTATTCATGTTTCCACCCCATTTCCGGTCGGGGGTGAGAGGGGTTCGAGGAAGACCTATGTCGGATGCTGTTGGATATGGATCCGGCAGGCCGGTTCGCGGCGGAAATGGCTCTGGAGACTGTGGAAGCAGTCTTGTCGCTTATGTTGAAGGCCGGCCTTATTGAAAAGTAACAGCGGCGTAGCTATCCCGCCACCCTACGGCAGCTGTGGGCCTCGGCCTCATCCATCATCGGCTCCAGTTATGCGAGCGCCCACGCTGCCCAGGCGTCGTTACCCTTGGCGGCTGGTTCCATGTACACTCCCATGGCGGCGCATAGGAGTTGCAGTAGGGCGCAAAGCAGTTGGCGCCTTCGCTCTGGCACAGGTCCGTAGCCGCTCACGAAGGCTTGCCAGTTGGTGTCGCTATGCTGTGCAAACGGCGGGTACTCCACTTAGGCCAGAGTTGACGCATGCGCATTGGGTGTGTATGATGTGCTTAGGGAGTGAGGGCATGAAGCGCGCCGAGTTCATACGGTTGCTGGAGAAGAACGGCTGGTGGCTGGCGCGTGACAGAGGCCCACACACCATATACACGAATGGACAGCACTTCGAGGCGATCCCGAGACATAAGAAACTGAAGGAGATTCTTGTAAGGGCGATCAGCAAGCGTAGAGGGTTGAAGTAGAAACCTTGCTACCGTATTTCGGAGGTGTGTCAAGCATGGTAAAAGTGTATCCTGTCATCCTCACACCTGACGCTGGAGGATACGTTGTATCTGTTCCCGATCTCGACATCAACACTCAGGGCGACGATCTGGCTGAGGCGCTTCTCATGGCGCGAGACGCCATAGGTGCGTGGGGGATATGTCGGCAGGACGCGGGAGGGTCAATACCCGAACCGTCGAAGGCCGAACCGCCTCACGAGCTCAATGAATTGGTTTCATGGGTTGACATTGACTTTGACAAGTACCGTCGGGCAAGCGATATGACGCATGAGAGAACCAACGTCACGATCCCGCGATATCTCAAGAGTCTGGCCAACGAGGCCGGACTCAACCTGTCGCAGGAGTTGCAGGCCAGGCTGAAAGAGGTTTTACGCGTTTCAGAGCGGTGAAAGTAAGGTCGAGGCTGTCTGCAAGTTGCGGAGGGATGACTTTCGCCCGCGTCCTACGGTGGATGTTTTGTTTTTCCACATGCATAAGGAGACTCAATCGGATATCCTGCCGGGGCACCGGCTTTCGTATGAGCGGTTTGTGACGGATGGGATGACCAACGCGGCTGGGCTGCTCCGACGA
>DAIRWA010000169.1:0-2867 GCA_036802545.1 Bacillota bacterium
TGGGTCGTCAGGCAGATTAACGCGGAAAACGAGGCCGGAAGAGTCTATGGGCTCATCCATGTCGGCAAGGACCTGCCTGGTGAGTCGCACCAAATCTATCCGCTCCATATCGAGTGCCATGTTGTCGCTGCTGGCTTTGGACAACTCGAACAGATCCTGGATGAGATACTTTAGGCGCTCGGTCTTCTGCCCCAGGATCTTCACGTACTCCTCCGCGCTTTCGGGCAAGCCCTCCTCATTGGACAGCAGCTCCAGATAGCTTACTATCGAGGTCAGCGGGGTCTTCAGGTCATGAGACACGTTGGTTATTAGGTCTACCTTCATCCGCTCGGACTTGACTCTTTCGCTGACGGCGAGGCTCATGCCCTCTTGGATGCTGTTGAGGTCTTGCGCGGCAGGGAAGATGTCAGAGCCCTTAGCGACATCGAGCTTTGTTTCCATATCCCCGTTCTTGATCTCGCGGATGTGGTCCATGAGATGACCCCAGTCGCTGACTGTCTGCCCATACCGACTCAGATATCGCAAGATGAGGTAGACTCCGGTACCGATTGAGAAGACCGCGGCAAGGACTCCCACGCCGCCTCGAGTAGCCATCACGAAGCAAAAAGCCAGAAAGGCAAGGAATACTTCGGCCCCCAGGAGCGCGTAGATCCTCTTCAGCATCCGCTTCTGCCAGGGGTATTGGGCCTCGTATCGGCGATATCGCGCCAACAGGGAACTCACAGAATTGTGGGTGAAAAACCTCGCTCGGTTGTACCTGAGGTCGACCAGCATCATGTACAACCAGCAGTACGCGCCTATCGCGACAGCTACATAGAAGACGGCCAACAACCATTCGCTAACAAACGGCCCATGGAGGGAATACTGCACCTGCACAGCGACCAACAACACGAAGCCGGAGACAAGTACCTTGACTTCAAACCACATTCTGCCGGACCACAAAACCATCTTTGATTCGAAAAAGCGTCTATCATCCCGCTTGACTATCCCGTAGGCAAGCAGGGCAATTCCAATTGCCAGGAGAGCAATTGCGACCCGGCCCCCTAAATACAGGGTCCGCTGTTCTCTATAGTACCTGGAGTGCCCGTAAGGGTTCTCGACCAAGACGTCATTGACGGCCAAGAGCGCTCGGACCCCGCTAATGTCCTCTTCTTCGCCGGGACCGGAGAAGGGGACACTCGGAACAAGGTCGCGGTAGCCGCTGTCCAGACGATCTGTGTCGACCGGGACGCCGTCCTGGATTACCCAGACTTTCTGACCATCGAAATACCAGCAGTACCCGTAGCCATCGGGTACTGCGGGCATGTTATCGAGCCCGATTAGGGACGTGAGACCTCCTGAGATGTTGGTTACATCTAGCCCTTCAGCTCCGTCTCCAATACCGTCTCCGGCTGCGGGGTCTCCGGCGTTACCGCCCCCTACGGCACTGCCGCCGGCAGCGTTACTTTCAGCGGTGTCGTCCCCCACCGTGTCCTCCCCGACCGGGTTGTCCCCGACGATGCCGTACATCAGGTTTTCTCCCTCACTGTCCAACATTTGTGTTATGACTGATTCATCGCGTGACATTATGTCATCGGTCTCGCCCGAGTGGACATCTGCAAGCGAAAACAGGAAGGTGAAATAGAAACGAGTGCGTTCCCTGAAGAATCTGGTCTCTTGATAGTCAATAAATGGCGCCCTCAGAACATCGCCTCCATCCGGAACTAGAGCCAATGCCACGGCAGAGAGTAGACAACCTCCGACGATGATCAGTCCCAGGGAGAAGCAAAGCCATGCGGCGAATGGATGGGAGCGCTTGACGTGAACCCGGCCGGCTCCCTCAGTACTTTTCGATTTTGTATCCAATGCCCCATACCACCTTCAGGTATTTTGGCTCCTTAGGGTTTATCTCGATTTTTCCACGGATCCGGCGGATGTGGACCATGACGGTGTTCTCTACTCGGTAGGCAGGCTCTCCCCAGACCCGCTCATATATCTCTTCGGCGGGGAAGACACGGCCCGGGTGACGCATGAGCAGCTCGACAATTCCCGTCTCTGTAGCGGTAAGCTTCACGGGTTCGCCGTCAACGGTGAGGGCGCGGCATTCCACGTCAAAGCACAAGCCGCCAGACTCCAGTGTGTTGGAAGCGTTCTTGAAGTTAACGTCACCTAGAGTGAAATATCGCCTCAGGTGAGACCTAACCCGCGCCATCAGTTCGGCGCTATTGAACGGCTTTGTGACGTAGTCGTCGGCACCCATGGACAGTCCTAGGATCTTGTCTGTGTCCTCGGACTTGGCGGAGAGGACGATAATCGGGATGTTTTTCTGCTCACGAATCTTCAAGGTAGCGGAGAGCCCATCCATTCTCGGCATCATCACATCCATGATGATCAGGTGCACGGGCCGTGAGTTGATGACATCCAGTACCTGGAGACCATCATAAGCTCTCAAGGCCTGGTAGCCCTCCCTCTCGAGGTTGATGGCGATGGCGTTGACAATTTCCTTGTCATCATCCACAACCAGTACACACTGTCTCTCCATGTAGATGCCTCCTCCACAACGCGCATGTTAACTTCGACGTATCTCATGGGATTTCATCCGAGTCCGAGCAAATCGAGCAAACCAAGAAGCCTCACCGTTACGATAAGGGGAGGCGCTTACAAACAACCGAACCTGTTTCTTAAGGATATCTTACAGTGTTGCTCGCTGCCTTAGTGGGCGTGGTCGCGTCCTGGGTTTGAGCCTGCTTACGGCAAGGACGAACATTGTCACTTGCGGCCTTTGTGGGCGTGGTTGCGTCCTGGGTTTGAGCTTACGGCAAAGCACCGAACCGTGTTGCTCGCTGCCTTAGTGGGCGTGGTCGCGTCCTGGGTTTGAGCCTGCTTAC
>DAIRWA010000169.1:2967-4145 GCA_036802545.1 Bacillota bacterium
GGCAAGGACGAACATTGTCACTTACGCCTTAATTGGCATGGTCACGTAACGTTGCTAACCACACTGAGGTAAAGGCTGCACCCCGAGGTAAGGCAATCGCAGTGACCGCGTAGGCCGCCACGTACACGTAGTAGTAGTTAGAATGAGAACGACTCCAATCGATGTTGTGCAAATTAGCGCCGATGCAGCCTAACAGTGATTACATAGGCCGCCACGCAGGTTGCTATACGGGTGATTGCGCAGATGGGGCGGGGCTAGGCGTCTCTAAGAGTACTGAGGCTCAGGGCCGGCGGATTAATCGACGGCCATCGCACGCTTTGTGTCCGAGTCCTCAATCGGCAGAACCTCTATGAGTCGCGGCCGGGGCCCGGCGCAATCTAGGTCCATCACATACCCTAATCCATTTGGCGCTGGAAACGTCATCCATCGTTCCTTGGGGAATCCCCCCAACTCGACCAGGAGAGTCCTGATCACGCAGGAGTGGGTTACTACGGTGGCGCTTCGAGCGCCTTCTCGCAGACAGTCCTCGGACAGTCGCTTCGTACCTTCCACCAATCGTCTGGAAAACTCAGAGTAGGGCTCAACACCACACGCAGTCTGTCCGGAAAGCCACGCCAGAAGAACAGTTTTCAGACCTCCTGGCGGTCCCGGCTTGTACTCTAAAGAACCGAAGTGCAGTTCACGAAACTCCGGACGAATGCCATCCAGAGTAGCCTTCCCGTCATAAAGAACCTTGAAGGTGTCTCTTGCCCGGGACAAGTCGGAACTGTAGTAACGATCGGTCTCGGGATACTCAACGCAAGTACGGAGCCGACGCAAGGCAACCCGACCCGCGTTTGTCAGAGGAACATCAGTCGACCCGCTGACTAGACCTCGTTCATTTGCCAGAGAAATACCGTGCCGTACGACGGCAAGTGTGAATTTTGACATGCTTGTGTCGCCTCCTATTCCATGGTCTTTGATTTCACTTATATTATAGGACACATTTGTAAACGGAACGTTAGGGTTCGTATAAAGGCATGCCGCAATCTGTGACGTATTTGCTAGATAGTCTCCCCGTCACCCAAGTCCAATGGAGGGTGTAATAGGAACTGTGTAAGTGGGAATAATCCCCAATGAGTAATGAAAGGGAGATGTTTCCATGACACAGTTGAGCGAGCAGGAAAAGCAACTTGCGG
>DAIRWA010000170.1:0-4059 GCA_036802545.1 Bacillota bacterium
ACGCGGCCAACTGAATACGCCTGTAGTGGGATACATCCGGTTGGGGCCAGTGCTCCATGGCCGCTCCACGCACGGGAGTAAATGAAAATAGTCCAACGCGGATCCCGTTTTCTCTTGCCTTCACTAAGGATTCGACCATCTCCTGCTCGTTCTCGCCCAATCCCACGATGAGATGGGTCGTAACCTTCCCCGGGTATTTGCGTCCTGCCCTTAAGACAACGTCCCAGGCTTTTTCTAGTGGCCCTTTCTTGACCCTCGCGTACGTATCTTTAGTGGCGGCGTCTACGGGAAGACCGACCTCCGATGCGCCGGCATCCAAAAGAGCAGTCACTCGAGATACCGAGTAGGGGGTCACGCAGGTGCTGATGCCAACCTTGGAGGACAAAGCTCGCACTTTTCGGACAAAGCGAAGAACCGACCCGGTTCCTTCGGGACACTCTACCGCCTGGACACATACCCTCTTGAAAGTCCCCTGGGATATCGCCTTTGCCAGCGGCTCCCGGATCTGTTCCCAAGCAAACTCAGGCCAGGTTACCCTGGACAACTGATGCGGACCGCTGTCGCTTGATCTTGCCTGAGCACAGAAAGCGCAGTCGTTGACGCATCCCGAACCCAGAAGAAAGTGCGCGGTTGTAGGTACTTCAAAAAGCTTGGCCTTGGCAAGCCCCAGAACGGACGCGGTCCCCAAGGATACTCCGGCGTTGTCACTCAAAAGCGCAGCACTCTCCCTTCTTGACGATGGCTAGCCCCCTAGACTCGGCCTCCGCTAAGGCGTCCGGGTGCGGGAGGACAATGCGGTCCACACCTGCTCTTACAGCCAGCACGTCCAGCTCTCTTCTATAGCGTCCTCCGGGTCGCATGCACCCGAGAGCTATATCCAAAGATGGTTTCTTAAGCCTCGCCCACGCAAGAAGGCGCGCCACGTCTTCAGGCAATGGCGGCGGCACTTTTTCCCACTCGGTGTCTTTGGTGGGGATAAACACGATGAAAATGATCTTCTCGACGCCTTCGCCAATGAGAAAGTCCAGAGCCTCATATTCGCCCGCTATGATGCCTTTTCTTAAGCCCACAAGAATGTGAGGTACGACCTGGGCGGCCCCTTTGGTCAGGACCTTGAACGTCCTCTGGTAGTCGTCGCCGGTCCACTGCCCTTTGAAGGCTTGCCGGATGGCGATATCGTCAAGCACAACATCGAAGGATACTACAGACGCGTGTTTGGCGATGGTCGCGGCGTCCTCGTCCTTGGCGACTCCAGGGTGAGCATTTATGCGAACGTTAGGCCCTAGTACATCTCTTAATCCTTCGATGACAGAAGCCAGCGGGACAGCCCCGTCCATTCCGCATCCTCCCGACAACAGGATGCTAGACGGGCATTTTCTCTCCAATTCTCCGGGTAAGTCAGCTATGTCCACCATATGCTCTAAGTAGTGGCCTCCACAATGTGAGCACCTTAGGGGGCAGCTTTTGCCGGTAACACTGACCGCCATAGTCTCTCTGGGATAGACGGCAGCCAAGGCCGTCTTATGAGAAGTCCGGCCTCTTGTCAAAACGAACGTATCCCAAGCTCTATCGAGTAGTTCGTCTAGGTCTGTCTGTTGGACTTCCGGGGGCATGGGCATGTCCTGTACCGATACGGTCTCCTCTCACAAGTCGGGAGGAGACAGAGCTCCTCCCGACTTTCGCTATGCTTCCCGGCACTTATCTCTAACGAGAAGTGCCGCTTATCCTGCTAAGTTCCCTTGGGGTCGCCTCGGGGTTGCCACAAGGTCCCCCAACGATCCCTTTAGCCTTCTTTCTGGTACCGAATCCTCGGATTCTTCGCGGCTCCCGCTTCGTCAAGACGCCCGACAACCGTGGTGTGAGGCGCTTGATGGAGCTTTTCCGGGTCCTCGTAAGCCAGCTTAGCGATGTCGATAAGCGCGTCGGCGAAGTAATCCAAAGTTTCTTTGGACTCGGTCTCCGTCGGCTCAATCATGATCGCCTCATCCACAATGAGCGGGAAGTAGTTGGTCGGCGGGTGAACGCCGTAATCCAACAATCCCTTGGAAATGTCCATAGTGCGGATGCCGGTCTCCTTCTTGATCCTCGCGGGTGAAACTACGAACTCGTGCTTGTAGTGTCTCTCGTACGGCAGATCGTAATACTCGAGAATCCTGCGTAGGAGGTAGTTAGCGTTCAACACCGCGTTCTCCGACACTGCCTTGAGTCCATCGGGACCCAAAGAAACAATGTACGCGTAAGCCTTCACCATGACCAGGAAGTTGCCGTAAAACGACTTCATCTGGCCGATGGACTGAGGCTTGTCGTAATCCAGGTAGTACTTCTCTCCGTCCGACTTCACGATGGGCACTGGAAGGAACGGAGCGAGATGCTTCTTCACTCCGACCGGGCCTGAACCCGGACCGCCGCCGCCGTGCGGGGTCGCGAAGGTCTTGTGGAGGTTGAAGTGCATGACGTCGAAGCCCATGTCGCCGGGACGGCAAATGCCGAGAATCGCGTTGGCATTGGCTCCATCGTAGTACAGGAGGCCGCCCTTATCGTGGACTATCTTGGTGATCCTCTCGATGTTCTCGTCGAACAATCCCAGGGTATTGGGGTTGGTCAGCATGAGGCCCGCGACGGTCTCGTCCATGACCTTCTCCAACGCTTCAACATCCACTCCGCCGCGTGAGTCCGACGGGATCTGCACGGTCTGGAATCCGGCCAACACGCCTGAAGCGGGATTGGTCCCGTGAGCCGCGTCCGGTATCAGGATCTTGGTCCGGGCGGCATCGTTCCTGGACTTGTGGTAAGCGCGGATTATGTTGATTCCCGTGAGCTCACCGTGGGCACCGGCAGCCGGTTGGAGGCTCATCTCGTCCATCCCGCCGATTTCGCACAAGTAGTTCTGGAGATTGTACATAAGCTCCAAAGCTCCCTGAACGGTTTCGGCAGGCGCGTACGGATGGATGTCGGTGAACCCCGGAAGGTTCGCGACTTCCTCGTTAACCTTCGGATTGTACTTCATGGTGCATGAACCCAGCGGGTAAAAACCGATGTCCACACCGTGGTTCAGCTGGCTTAACCTCGTAAAGTGACGGACCAAATCGATCTCGGCCACTTCGGGAAGCTCCGGCGCGGTCTTCCGGATCTCGCTCTCGGGAAGGAAGTCGCACACGCACGTATCGGGCACCTCGAGCTCGGGCAGCGAGTACGCCTTGCGGCCCGGTCTGGATACCTCAAAGATCAAGGGCTCCAAACCCATCATGACAATCCCTCCAATCCCGAAAGAAGATCATCCATTTCCTTCTTGCTTCTCTTCTCGGTTACCGCGATAAGGAGGTAATCCTTGAGCTCGGGGTAAGCGTCGCCAAGCGGATAGCCCGCGAGAATCTTCTTCTCCATCAAGGCTTCCACGATCTTGTGCGGGCATACTGGGCACTTCACAGCGAACTCGTTGAAGAACGGCGCGTTCCATGCCAGGCTAAAACCCTTTATCTTGGAAATGCCGTCGGCCAGGTAATGGGCTTTCTGGGCACAGTGCTGACCCAAAGACTTGATGCCTTCCTTGCCGAGCCAGCTCAAGTACACAGTGGCGGCGAGAGCGTTCAACGCCTCGTTCGAGCAGATATTGGAGGTCGCCTTGTCGCGCCTGATATGCTGCTCGCGAGTTTGAAGGGTGAGGACGAACCCTCTCTGGCCCCTCACATCATTGGTCATGCCCACCAGACGACCGGGCATGCGCCGGAGGTACTTGGAGGTGACGGCGAACACTCCGAGGTAGGGGCCTCCGAATGCCATCGGGTTTCCGAAGACCTGTCCTTCACCTACAACGATCTCAGCGCCGTACTCGGCCGGAGGCCTCAACACGCCGAGGGTCATGGGATTCACTGAGACAATGAGAGTGGCGCCCGCGGCCTTGACCAGTTCAGCGATCTTGTCCACAGGCTCGAGATTACCGAAGAAGTTGGGCTGCTGAATAAGCACGCTGGCTACATCGCTCGTCAGTTTCTCTTTAAGAGAATCGAGGCAAATCACACCGTCGCGCATACCCACTTCGCTCACATCTATGCTATGGCC
>DAIRWA010000171.1:0-4039 GCA_036802545.1 Bacillota bacterium
CCCTTGCAGCGCTAGCTTCCGTGACTTCGCCCGCTTCATCTTTCGGCTCCAGGTATCGAACGCAGAAGAGCCCGGCTACGGTCAGAACTGCCAGCATGAGATAGGCTTGGAAGTAACCCGGGATAGGGGCGTTGGTTGTGATGGTTTGTGCCGAATAATTATCAAGCAACAACCCGACAAATACCACGCCGATGATTCCCATAATGAACCTTAGCATGTTAAAGACACCTGTGACCGAGCTCGCTTTGTCTAGAGTCGAAGATCGGAGCGCAGTATTCATGGTAGGAGCCCAAATCAGAGCCGCGCCGATTCCATCCACCAAGAGTAAGGCCGTAAGCATGGCCTTACTGACCGAAGGCGTCATGAAAGCATACCCAAAAAGACTTATCGTGCGAACCATGATGCCCAACGAGATGGGGACTTTGGATGTGTACTTGTCTTCAAGCATGCCCGCTAAAGGAGAAATGACCATGCGAATTGCGGCTTGGGGGATCATCATAATCCCGATGGCAAGAGGATCCATACCTAAGATACTACCCATGAAGAGTGGCATTAAGAACTGCATCCCTTGAAGGGCGACAAGGTGCATGCCGCCGCAATACACGCTGGAGATGAACGCTTGGTTCTTGAGTAGATCCAGTTCTATCACAGGTTCGGCGGCGGTCTTCTCCGCACGCAAGAACAGGGGGGCGGCGATGGCGAAAGCGGCAGACCACGCCAGAGTTGTGGGCGACGCCCACCCGCTATCGGCTCCCGATTGGATACCGCACACAAGGCTTACCAAGAGGACCGCCAGCGTAGCGGTTCCCATAGCGTCAAATCTGAAGGCTTCGGGAGATGCCGTATCTGACTTTACAGTCAGTGTGATAGCCGCTAACGCCACAAGGAGCAAAGGCACGTTGACGAAGAAGACCGCCTTCCAACCCGAAAGGTTCACTATGGCTCCGCCGATGCTAGGACCGGCAACGGATCCGAGTGAGACCGCCATTCCCCATATTCCCATAACCTTGCCTCCATGCTCCTTAGGGAAGAGCCCTAGCGCTAAAGCAACCCCGTTGGGAAAAACCATGGCGGCACCGATACCCTGAACGACGCGAAATGCCACCAAAGTGGCGTAGTTCCATGACATCCCGCATAGGAGGGAGCCGACCCCAAAGACGGAAAGCCCTGTCATTAGCAGTTTGCGTCGGCCGAATTTATCGCCGAGCTGCCCAAACACCGGAAGCAGAATCGCATAGGTAATTTGATAGCTATTCACTACCCAAGTCAGTTCAAAGTACCCCAGTTGGAATTCCTCTTTGAGAAGAGGGTTTGCGATCCTAGTCATGCTTGTATTCAGCGTGGTCGCGAAAGTGCAGCTCAGAATTGCAATGAATGCGATGTACTTGGTCAAATGTCTCATATAGTAGGCCTCTTTTCCGATGCTGTGCGATCGCCTTTGTCCGTGCTTTCGTTAGAAAGGATCCGAGCGAATCGTCGTGCAACGAACATACCCACATCTGCGCATAGGGTACCATTTCAATGTATCATTAAGTTGGGCTGGATCCTATGGAAAGTCCGTTATTATCATGCAATTGCTCGCGGAGCAAGCTTAAACACGCGGTTATCATGCATACGCGATGAATAGCGAAAACGCATTTTTCTCGCATGATGTCCCGCAAATGGGATTAGACAGATAGGTGGATATATCTGAGGAGGTCTAGCCCGTCATGTATTCCGCTCAGAGTCTTGTTTGGAAGGGGGAATATCGTGACAACCGGTTTCCATCTCTCTCGATATGAAGGACTGCTTGCCGAGGCCTACGATGCCGAGCAGGCTTGGATAGACGACGTGGAGCTCTACGCCGAACTTGCGGCAGAACATGGCGGAGAGGTGCTTGAACTCGGGTGCGGCACGGGTCGCGTACTGATTCCGCTGGCCGAAAAAGGTTTACGCGTTACGGGACTGGACAATTCCGAGGCGATGCTTCGTATTTGTCGATCCAAGTTAGCGGCTCTGCCAGGTGAAGTGGGGGATAGGGTTACGCTGCTCTATGGAGACATGCGTTTCTTTCGCCTAAACCTCGACTTTCGGCGGGGAGGAAGCCTCGGTCCAGATATCTTGGGCCCGACCGGAGTGTCTTCCCCGTGTCTTGACGGCGGCTTCGGGCTCGCCTTCATCTCGTGCAATACGTTCCTTCACCTGATAGAAGAATTGGATGCGCGGTTGGCTCTCCAGTCAGCGCGCCTGCATCTTATGGACGAAGGAGTCTTCGCTATCCATAACCGGGTCCCTGACCTGAACGAGATGAAGGAGTCCGACGGCAAGGTGATCGTGTACGAACACTATCACCCGGCACGCGATACGGTCTTGCGAACGAGAGTCACTGCCACGTGCGACTTCGAACGCTGTCTAGAACGGGATGTGATGGTAGTCGAAGAACTGGACGGGGATACCGTCTTGCGAAAAGAGGCCGCGGCCAGTGTCACCACCTACTATACGGTTGAACGGATGAGGGCCTTATTGGAGACGAGCGGGTTTGATGTGATCGCGAAATACGGTTCTGTCGAGCGTGACACGCTTACCGCTGATAGCGCGGAAGCCGTATTCGTGTGCAGGAAAACACGTTGTTGATATGTCGTAAGACGTAGGCCCGGTCACCGGCAATTCTCTTACCGTAATGCTTTTCGATCCGCGGTGTTTCCAACTGTGCGATAGGTCAAGACTGGTCGTGGGCGACTGCCTGGCATATTGCGCTAGCGACGAGGAGCGGATTATTTGAGGCACCCCTCTCGGAGTGCCTCCTTTCAATGTCCGCTATGGAAGCTTACTCTACTTGTGATGCTCTGCCTATCGGCCTACGAACATCTGGGTCCACATTGCGCCGTACTTTCCACCCCTGACTACCCCGATACCAATATGGGTATAGCTGGCGTTAAGGATGTTCGCTCTGTGTCCGGAGCTGTTCATGAGACCACTGTGGGCCTGCTGAACCGTGGATGCCCCCGCAAGGTTCTCGCCGGCCGTTCGGTAAGTCACTCCAGCTTTCCTCATCATGTCAAACGGTGAACCGTAAGTGGGCGACTGGTGACCGAAGTAGTTGTTGGTGATCATGTCCCGGCTCTTCTGGCGGGCAAGGCTTACAAGACGCATATCCACTGTCAAGGGCTTTAGGCCGGCTTTTGCCCTCTCCTGGTTGACCAGATTTACCATAGCTTGCTCATCCGCGGTCAGGCCGGAGGCGGGCGACGGGCTCGGAGCCGGAGTCGGAGCCGGGGCGGGAGCTGGCTTAGGCGTAGGGGTCGGCTGCCTGTAATAGTAGTTATAATAATTGTAGTAGTTGTAGTAATTGCCGTAGTAAGAATACGGGTTGTACCAGTATGACGGGTACGATGCCGCAGATGCCGCCGTCGCCATGCCAAATAGGAACAGGCAGGCTAGGAAGCACGAGATAATCGTCTTTCGCATTACGGGTCCTCCCCTCAAAGATTTTCTCAGTTCAGTATAAAGCCGTGGGCAGTCCCTGACCAATGCTCTGAGTAGGGGATATGTTCGATAGAAGACCTGTCATTCGATTATGCTGGGTGAAAGGCTGTTATCCGCAAAATACAGGGGTGATGGGCGAGAATGACAATTGAGGGCGGCAATCCGACGCTCTGGTTAAGACCTGTAGCGCTCGCTTTATCCGCCGCTGCTGCCGGTGATTCGCCGTGGAAAATACTCCAAGATGATTGTGTGAATGATTGACCCGCCACGCTCACGTAACTTTCTTGTCGGTCCGTGCTGACGGCTCCTGCATTTGCCCCAACTACCTCATGTCGTATTTACCGCAGAAAACATCAGTCAGATCGTCGCAAAATGGGTCTTTGGACCTAGCGTTCAACGATGTTGGCGGTTAAGCAACTTCACTCCAAATCCGATGATCGCAGTGTAGTTCCATCTACAGGGACTAAAGAACTAGACAAATCACATTGGAATCCGCCGCCGAACGTCAGGTATTCACGCTAAAGCGAAACAAGCGCAGCGGAATCAAGATTAGGGAGGTTAAAGCAGTGTACAG
>DAIRWA010000172.1:0-4038 GCA_036802545.1 Bacillota bacterium
TTTCTTATGAGGTGGACCTTCGAGGCATGACTTCCGACGAGGCCTTCGTAGTGTTGGACAAGTACCTAGATGACGCAGTGCTTGCAGGCCTTTCAGAGGTGCGAATAATCCACGGTAAAGGGACCGGCGCCTTGAGGCGATGGGTTGCCGGATACCTCGCGTCCCACCGTCTGGTCCAAGAACACAGACTGGGGGAAACAGGAGAAGGCGGTTCCGGTGTAACCGTTGCCCGCCTTCACGTTTAGCGCTTCATACCTCTCCAGGCGCAGGCCTAGTCAGGTCTGGCCGGATGGCCGGGGTCTGTCGGACTGATCGGGTCTTCGGGGTTGCCCGGTTCCTGTAGCCAAGCCGGAGGCCATTCCCCTTCTGGGAATTCGTCCATAGGGAACTCTGGCATGTGATACGTGCACTGGGAGTTTGGTTCTCTCTCTTTCACGAACATCTCGTCTATGATGTCCTCTTCCGGGCATAGAGGGCCAGGAAGCAAGCCTGATTTTTTGCATATGGGACTGGTGATGATGGAGGGAGGCCTCACGAAGTTTTCGGGCGCATGCTTAGCGGTGATTTTCGTCATCATCTCTCTCCATATCCTCGCAGGATAGCTTCCGCCTGTGACCCTCCACTTTTCCATGGTCTTTTCCTGGTCGAAACCCATCCATACAACGCCAACCGTGTTGGGAGTATAGCCGCAGAACCAGGCGTCTTTCCAATCCGAAGTGGTTCCTGTTTTGCCGGCGCACGGCTTGCCGATATCGGCCGCCCGTCCTGTGCCGTACTGCTCTTTAACGGCTCCTTGCAGCATGCTGGTCATCAGATAGGCAGTCTCTTCGGAGATCACCAGTTCCATTTTGGGCTTATGCTCTTCGAGCACGTTTCCGCTACTGTCTTCCACTCTCAAGATGCTTATAGGTTGGACCTTAATGCCCCTGTTGGCGATAGCGCCGAAGGCCACGGCCATATCTAGAGGTGAAGCCCCGTAGGTGAGTCCACCTAGCGCTAAGGATCGAGTCAGGTCAGACCGTCCGTCAGGGGTGTGTTCCTTTACAAGCGATGTGATGCCTAGCCTCTCTGACATTTCCAAGCTCTTTTCGAGGCCGATGATATCTTGAACTTTTGCAGCCACGATGTTCAGTGATTCACGAACACCTAACCGGATCGTCACCAAGCCTTGGGTAGTGCCGGTGTAGTTTCTGGGAGAGAATTGCTCTCTGGTAATGGGGTCTGTGAAGGTAACCGGAGCGTCGTCTATCACGGTACCCGGCCCGAGGCCTTCCTCAAGGGCGGGAACGTAAACGGCTATCGGCTTGAAAGACGAACCGGGCTGTCTCTTGGCGTCGATGGCCCTGTTCCACCCCAACGAACCTTCGCGACTGCGCCCGCCGACGACGGCCAGAAGGTGTCCCGTCTTGGCGTCCATCACGATGGAAGCTGCCTGAACGCTGTCCGTCCCTTCGTAAGGGAATTCTTTGTCCAGAACTGTCGCTATGGCTTTTTCGGCGGCTTCCTGATCTTCAGGGCTGTAGGCCGTGTAGATCTTAAGCCCTCCGCCGTAGACCTCTTCCGCGGGGTATCGGGACAAGAGCTGTTTCAGGACGTAGTCCATATACCATCCGCCGCTTGTGACGATATCTTGCTCGATGGATCTGGCGTTGATGGGCGCTTGTTTGTATTCTTCGCACTCGGCCAATGTGATGTAACCGTACTCGGCCATCTGTTCCAATACGGTATTGCGTCTAGCCAGCGCATTATCAGGTCGATCCGTAGGGTCGTAGTAGGAGGGTCCCTTGAGAAGCCCCGCCATCATGGCGGCTTCAGGCACTGTCAGCTCGGAAGCGGGTTTTCCAAAGAAGGTCCTGGCTCCGGCCTCAATTCCGTACGCGCCGCGGCCGAAAGGGACCTGATTGAGGTACATTTCCAGGATCTCGTTCTTGGTGTATTTTCGCTCCAACATGATGGCTGCGGTAGCATCCTGAATCTTCCTCTTGTAGCTTCGCGTGTCAGTAAGGAACGCCTTTTTGGCCAGCTGTTGGGTGATGGTGCTTCCTCCTTGGACCGTGTCGCCGTCTCCAAAGAGGTTGGTAGTGAAAGCCCGGAGAATGGCTCTTACGTCCACGCCGATATGCTCGTAGAAGCGACAGTCCTCCGCCGCCAGTATGGCTTCTCGCACATGCTTGGGCAGCGTTTCGATCTCAACCAGCACTCTGTTTTCAGTGGCATGAAGTTCGGTCCAGATTCGACCGTCTTTGTCATATACAAACGAAGTCTGGCTTGGCTTTGGCTCCAAATCAGCCAGGGCGGGAAGGACGCCGACTATCAGTACTCCCGCGAGGATAATGCCCATAATGACGTAAAAGACGTTGACCCGTCTGGTTTTCGTCTTGGCCATACTCTGATACCTCCATGGACGGGACTCAAAATTGGCAGCTTAAGCTACCTCTTGTGTGTTCGAATGGCTCGGAATCGTCCATCGGTCCCATCATTATACCATCTATAGGACGACCTTATCCCACGTGCGGGTTCCCGTTGGACAGGTAGTCTTTGGAGCAAGTAGAACCAAATGATATAATTGTTGGCAAAGAACCTAGGGGGAAGCGTAGGCGTGGAACATCATATGGATAAGGGCTTATCCCGGGAGGTTGAAAGGCAGGTACGGGTAATCGCGGACAGGGCCGAGGATGTAGTTACTCTCGACGAATTGCGGCAGAAAATCTCCCGCTCTATCACCGCCAAGAAACCTCTAATTGTGAAACTGGGAGTGGACCCAAGCGCTCCTGACCTCCATTTGGGTCACGTGGTCGTCATGAAGAAGCTACGGGAGTTTCAGGACTTAGGCCACGAGATCTACTTTATAATAGGCGACTTCACCGCCATGATAGGAGATCCAAGCGGCAGATCCTTGACCAGGCCGCAGCTTTCCAGAGAAGAAGTGGAGGTAAATGCCGAGACCTACAGAGAGCAGGCCACGGTTATACTTGACCCGGAAAGGACCCATACCGTGTTTAACTCCTCATGGCTTTCCCCTATGACTTTCGCTGATGTGGTCAGGCTGGGTTCCGGGTTCACTGTGGCGAGGATGCTGGAGCGGGACGACTTCGAGAATCGCTATTCTAAGGGGCTTCCCATCAGCGTGCACGAGTTCTTGTACCCGTTGGCTCAGGCTTACGATTCGGTGGCGATACGGGCGGACATCGAGATGGGTGGCACCGACCAGACCTTTAACCTCTTAGTCGGCAGAACCATACAGAAGGACTACGGGCAGGAATCTCAAATCGCGTTGACCATGCCCATACTGGCCGGGCTTGACGGCATGGACAAGATGAGCAAGAGCTTGGGCAACTACATAGGCGTGAAAGAGCCGCCTAAGGAAATGTTCGGCAAGGTGATGTCCATCCCGGATTCGGTTATGGCTTCCTATTTTCGGCTGGTCCTACTGGACAGCGAGACGACCGTCGGTCAGATGACTGAGGATATCGCCGGGGGGAGCTTGCATCCGATGGACGCCAAGATGGATTTGGCGTCAAGGATAGTATCCGAATTCCACGGAAATGATCGGGCCGAAGAGGCAAAGGCCGAGTTCCTCCGGGTTTTCCGGGAACGCGAGTTGCCGACCGAGGTGGGCGAGGCGCATCTTACGGACGTGTCTCCCGGTGACACAGTAGGGTTGGCGTCCCTCATTTCCAAGACGGGGCTGGCGTCATCTTCATCTGAGGCCAGAAGGCTTATCAAGAGCGGCGCCGTCAGAGTAGACGGAGTCAAGGTTACGAGCGAATCCGCGTCTTGTACTGTGAAAAACGGCATGCTGTTGCAGGTCGGAAAACGACGCGTCTGCAAGGTGTCGGCGGAGGGCTAGAGCCCTTTTGAACATCGGCTAAGGGTTTTGCATATGAATGAGAAGCCGGACCATCTTGGGGAGGGCTTCTCATTTTTCGTAAAAGGTCCAGTAGGTTGGGAAGGTTTCGTGCTGCGCCGCTGTTTTGGATTGTAGGCGCGGTATTGGTGTTAGTATGGATTTTTTCTATGGTTGAGAATAAGGTGGTG
>DAIRWA010000173.1:0-4017 GCA_036802545.1 Bacillota bacterium
TGGTTGGGCCGGCGTCTTCCTGTTTCTTAGTTCCGATAAACGTCCTGTTTTCTACTCTGGCCACATCACTTGGATCGGAGCGGAACAGGTGGCAGTTGGGCCGCTTCGTAAGGGCGATCGCCGCACCGCTTTTCACCATTTCCGCCATTAAGCTGTCGTACTCGGCCCGACTGCCGTCGCACCAGTACACTGATTCTGGCTGACACAGCTCGGCCACTTCTTGGACCCAGTTGGACAGTTTGTCGTGGCGCACCGGATTCAATATGTTTGCCTCCTTTGCTTTGTGAAGCGCTACACGCGAGTCATATGTGGAATCCCCATACTATTTCGACACGCCTCAGGTAGATCCTTCAAAGGATCGGACGCATTCCATTTGGACCTGCCAAATTGGTTGGTCCATGACGAAGGATGGGAAAGCTTCCGGCATGCTCAGTTGCCGGTACCTCTTCGCGACCGTACTTCTTGAGTCTGCGCTCGCAGGAGACAAAGCGGGCGATATTGAAAGGATTCACGAAAAGGAGGCGTGTTACCTGTGAGTGACATCGTTCAGTTTCTCGATTCAAGAAAGTCGGAACTAGAGAGCATCGCCAAAGAAGTGTGGGAAGCCTCTGAGATCGGTTTCCAGGAGCACAAGTCCGCTAAGGTACAGGCCGATTACCTTGAGGCCAACGGTTTCAAAGTCACCCGAAACGCGGCGGGTATCCCCACGGCTTTTGTGGCGGAATGGGGTTCCGGCCGACCTTACATCGGTTATTTGGGTGAGTTCGACGCGTTAGCGGGCGTGTCCCAGGAAATATCCGCGGAAAGGAAACCGAGAGCGTCGGGAGGTCCGGGTCACGGGTGCGGGCACAATGTCCTCGGCACCGCGGCGCTGGGAGCGGCTTTGGCTCTGAAGGAATCTCTTCAGTCATCGGGCGAATCGGGCACCGTCAGGTATTACGGCTGCCCGGCTGAAGAGCTTTTGGCGGGCAAAGTTTACATGGCTCGTGAAGGGCTTTTCTCCGATTTAGATGCGGCGATTACCTGGCACGGAAGCTCCATGAACGGCGTCAGGTTGGGTAGCGGCAACGCCATGAACTCGGCCAAGTTCCATTTCTACGGAAAGACAGCCCACGCAGCGGGAGATCCTCATAACGGCCGCTCTGCCCTTGACGCCGTAGAACTGATGAACGTGGGCGCGAACTACCTGCGGGAGCACGTTATCACCACTGCCAGGATTCACTACGTCATCACGGAAGGCGGCGGTCAGCCCAACGTGGTCCCCGCGGAAGCTGAAGTCTGGTACTTTGTGAGGGCTCCTCACAGAAGCGAAGTGGACGAGATTTACGCACGGCTTCTCGACGTGGCCAAGGGCGCGTCCCTTATGACCGGGACCACCTTCGAAGAGAATTTCCTGACAGGCTGCTACGAAGTACTTCTAAACGAATCTCTGGCAGATGTGATGTGGAAATGCCTGCAGATCGTCGGACCTCCCGAGTTTGACCAGGAGGACCTGGACTTTGCCGCAAAGCTGAGAGAAACCTTCGATAAGAAGAGCGTCGAGTCTATGATGAGGAATCCGGAATTCCAAGAGTTTCCCGAGCTTAGGACCCAGGTCGTGAATACCACCCTGGTACCTCCAAGAGGCAAAGGCCGTTCAGGAGGCGGCTCGACAGACGTTGGTGACGTAAGTTGGATAGTCCCGACGGTGCAGATGTCCGCCGCTACCGTGCCCCTGGGATGCCCCGGCCACTCGTGGCAGAATTGCGCTTCTTCCGGGAGCTCGATTGGACTTAAAGGTATGCTGGTCGCCGCCAAAACCATGGCGCTATGTGGACTGGAACTGGTGAAGCACCCTGAGGAGATCGCCAAAGCCAAGATGGAGTTCGACGAGAAGACGAAGGACTCTCCCTATCAATGTCCGTTCCCTGACGGAAGAGAGTTTCCTTTGAACGACTTCTTCAAGTAGAGAGCCAACAAAGCCGCAGCATAGAGAGGTTTGGGACGCTCCGCCAGTAGTGGAGCGTCCGTCCTTTCTCATACCCCGGCGGTTTTGGATTGATACTAGGTACGCAAGATGAAAGCGACCGGGGGTGGAGAACACGAGCGAACACGAGTGGGCGATAAACAGGCTGAGGGATGAGAAGTCTCCGTATCTCCTTCAGCACGCCAGGAACCCAGTGGATTGGTATCCTTGGGGCGAAGAGGCCTTCGAGAAGGCCGAGTCCGAAGATAAGCCGCTGTTTATCAGCATCGGATACAGCACTTGTCACTGGTGCCACGTAATGGCCAGGGAGTCTTTTGAAGACCGTGACATAGCCGCCGAGCTGAACAAGAACTTTGTCCCCGTCAAAGTGGACCGCGAGGAACGTCCCGATGTAGATCACGTGTACATGGAAGTCTGCCAGATGCTCACCGGCAGCGGCGGCTGGCCTCTGACGATCATTGCCACGCCTGAAAGGAAGCCATTCTTTGCCGGCACTTACTTTCCCAAGGACTCGCGGTTTGGCCTTCCGGGGCTTATGAATATCCTGCAGGTAGTGAGTGAGGGCTGGCATAGCGATAAGGAGAGGCTGGTCGCCCAGGCGGATCGCGTCTTAAGCGCCTTGAAGGATGAGAACAAGCGCGACTACAGAGGTGCTCAGGGTACGAGTGAGGCGGGGCGAACCGGCGGGGAAGACGCAAAGCACCAGGAAATCCTGGAACGCGCATTTGATTCATACTCCGGTTCTTTCGACAAGGAAAACGGAGGTTTTGGAACGACCCCCAAGTTTCCTTCGCCTCATAACCTCATGTTCCTAATGAGGTATTGGAAGAAGACCGGCGAAAGACGGGCTTTGGAGATGGCGGAAACAACCGTCAGGCGGGCATACGCGGGAGGCATATATGACCACGTGGGTTTTGGGTTCTTCCGGTATTCAACCGACGCCAAATGGATGGTGCCTCACTTCGAGAAAATGCTGTACGACAACGCGCTAATGCTTATGGCGATAACAGAGTTGCACCTTGCCACCCAGAAAGACGCCTATAGAGAGATAGCTTCTGAGATTTTAGCCTTCATCTCGGAGGAGATGACCTCGTCCGAGGGCGGGTTCTACTCGGCTATGGACGCTGAGTCTGAAGGCGAGGAAGGCAAGTACTATGTTTGGACATACGAGGACCTGGTGGAAGCCTTAGGAGAAGATGAGGCGCCGCCGACCGCAAAGATGTATGGCATAAAGAAGGATGGAGCCTTCAACGGATTTTCCATTCCTCACCTTACCTCGGATGATCTGATTGGAAGCCGCGAGCCTGCTCTTGAGCGTGCCCGGAAAGGGATGAAGGCGTTTCGAGATGGACGAGTTCGCCCGGCTACTGACGACAAGATACTGACGTCTTGGAACGCTCTAATGATCGCTTCTCTTGCCAAGGCCTACTCGGCTTTTGGAGACGAGAGGTACCTCAAGGCAGCTGAACGAGCTTACGACTTCATCAATATGAACCTGCTGCGTTACGGGCTCTTGTATGTGAGGTATAGAGACGGCGAAGTGCTCCATGAGGGCTATTTGGATGACTACGCGTTTCTCGTTTGGGCGCTCCTGGAACTCTATCAGGCAACGTATACCTCAGACTATTTGGCCCAGGCGTTGTCTCTGTCCGAAGATATGGTGTCTTTCTTCTGGGATAAGGAATACACCGGGTTCTTCCTCACGCGAGATGGTTCCGACGATCTCATTGTCAGGCCTAAGAGTACCTACGATGGCGCGATGCCGTCTGGAAACTCTGTAGCCGTGATGGACCTGCTGCGGCTGTCTCATCTATTGAGTATAGATAGGTTCGAGGAATTGGCGTTGGCCGCGATCTCTGGGATGGAAGCTAGGCTTACTCAGAGTCCCGCCGCTTACGGTTTCATGCTGACGGCCCTAAGCTATTCGGTGGGTGCGCGTGACATCACAGTGATGGCTCGTCAAGGTGACCCGACCGCCGAGTCAATGTTGAACTACATCCGAAGCTTGTTCTTACCGGAGTCCCAAGTCATATTCGCTAACGACCGAGCGA
>DAIRWA010000174.1:0-3975 GCA_036802545.1 Bacillota bacterium
GATGGATCTAGGACTGGAAGGTGGCTTTGAGGTACTTCAGGAATCAGTCAATGTGAACATGTATCCAGAATGGATTGAAGCCCCAGGTAGGGATGGATTTGTTCGCCTGAAGGAGACTGGTCTGCGGAACATTTTCGCCAATGATATTAAGCCCTCGGCGCAAAGAGCATGGTCCACCTATTTCGCCAAACGAGGCGTAGACTCCAGCGCATTTAGGTTGCGAAGCATAGTTGATTTGGTCAAAGAGGCCAGAGCTACCGCAACAAAACCTGTCTTTCCATTGGATGTGGACATAGTCACGGGAGGGTTCCCCTGCCAGGACTTTAGCGTCGCTGGCAAACGCATGGGGTTTCGGTCTGACAAGAGCCACAATGGAGGGCTCCTTGATACTCTGTGCGAGGAACCCTCTGTCGAAAACCGTGGCATGCTGTACCACTGGATGAAGGAAGCAATTGAGATCATCCGACCCAAACTCTTCATTGCCGAAAACGTGAAGGGTTTGGTAAACCTATCCAACGTAAAACGGGTCATTGAAGGAGATTTCCGCAGCATAAGTGGATCTGGTTATGCGGTGGTTGAAGCGAAAGTTCTACATGCGGGAGACTACGGCGTGCCTCAGATGCGGGGGAGGGTGATTTTCTTCGGCTTTCGACGAGACGCGCTGCGTGCAGATGCCCTCCGCGCTCTTTCTTTTCCGACCATACCAAAGGATTACGACCCTTATCCTCCTCCTACTCACAGTCGTCAGATGGGGACATCTGTAGGAGGAACCCAAACCAGGCTCTTGCCGATCGTTACATGCAGAACAGCTTTTAGGGGGCTTCGAGAGCCTGACCGGGAGACAGATGACCTGTCCCAGATCGCCCACTCGCGAGCCAAGTTCATGGGTAAACACTGTCAAGGCCAGAGTGAGGTTGACCTCGATGGATTAGGCCCAACCATCAGAGCTGAGCATCACGGTAACATAGAGTTCAGACGACTCAGCAAAGAGCACGGTGGACGCATTCTAGAAGAACTGCAGGCGGGGTTGCCCGAGAGAAGACTTACCCTTCGGGAGTGCGCTCGGATGCAGACATTCCCTGACGATTACGAGTTTGTTATCAGCCGAAATGGAATGCAGGTCAGCGCATCGAACGGCTACAAGCTTGTGGGGAACGCAGTTCCGCCGCTATTGGCCTATAACCTTGGACAACGGATTCAGTGGATGTGGGAGCGTTACTTCAGGTAAAGGAGCTGAGAAGGTGATGGCCTCTACTATTCCGCCTGATGTTCTGTCTAGATTCGCTCAGCTCGTAGAGTGCGTGACCGACTCTCTGAACCAACAGGCAAGGACTAGGCCAGAGACCTTTAGGGGCTTTGAAGGTCGCAGTTTAGAGACCCTTATCTACGAACAAGTCCGCCAAAGCGCAGAGGGTACGGAGTTTGAGAACACAATGGAGTTGGTCTCGGGCCAGCGTTTTCCGGATATTGTGGTGATGAGGCTCTTCGGAATCGAAGTAAAGAGCACTATCCAGAACCATTGGTACACAACAGGCAATAGCATTGTGGAGAGTACTCGGGTGCCAGGAGTGGAGCGGGTATTCTTGTTGTTTGGCAAACTCCACGACCCTATCGAGTTCAAGTGCCGTCCTTATGAGGAGTGCCTAACAGAAGTCATCGTGACTCACTCCCCCCGATACAGAATTGACATGCTAGCTGGTCCTGAAGACACGATTTTTCACAAGATCAAAGAGGAGTATGACGCTCTGCGGAGACGCGACAAGCCGATTTCCCCAATGGTCGATTACTATCGTAGGAGACTCAAAGATGACGAGGACGTCTGGTGGCTGGGCGAATCAGGTGAAGGGACCACGACGCAGATGGCCATTAGGCGGTTCGCTAACCTTACGAGGGCGGAGAAAGACAAGATTATGGCTGAGGCCTTTGCTCTATTCCCGGAAATTCTCGGCCCTACTAACCCCGCAAAGTACAGACGTATAGTATCCTGGCTAATCGGTAAGTATGGGTTGGTTTCGCCCTCAATGCGAGATCTTTTTTCAGCAGGTGGCAAAGTTGTGATCTCCACTCCTCATGGGCAGTTCGCCGAAGTTCCGAGGGTGTTCAGTTGGCTCAAGAGAGTAGCGGGTTCAGTTCAGACGGTGGTTCAGGAGAGCTCGCCAGACCATCTATCTCAGTATTGGGGAGTGGACGTAGATGGAACCAACCACATGGCGACGTGGCTAGAGTTGGTCACACGTGAGTCTGAAGATGCTCTCACGGGAACTGGCTTTAGTGTCAAGTATCTTTTCCCCGGCGCCTAGTGGTATGAAAAGGGATCCTAAGATCACGTCCAGGATAATGGCGGCCATCAAGTCTAGGGATACTGAGCCTGAGAGGATGCTGGGGCGGGCTATGTGGGCATTGGGTCTCCGATACCGCAAGAGCTATAACCTACCGGGTAAACCCGATTTCGCATTGACATGGGCAAAGATTGCGGTCTTTTGTGACGGAGACTTTTGGCATGGTAACAACTGGAGCCTACGAGGCTACGGTAGTCTGGAAGAGGAACTATCCCGGTATACTGATTTCTGGGCCCAGAAGATTATGCGGAACATAGAACGCGACAAGAGAGTTGACGACCAGCTCAGTACAGATGGATGGACGGTCGTAAGATTCTGGGAGAGCGATATTAGAAGAGATGCGGATGCGTGTGCGCAAATAGTGAGGTGGATGTGGGAAGCAAAGCGCAAGTCTGTCTGAGGGTCCTATAGTAGTGTCTGAATAGGCATGACCCAGAGGATGGTGTCCACAAGTGCCCCGACCACATGGTCGTAGGTACGATCCGGAGTGCATGCGGGAAGCTGTTCGTCTGATTCACAAGAGCGGCAAGTCCAAGAGGCGAGTCGCCGTCAGTTCTTGGCGTAAAGGCCCACAGACCTTGTGGTCCCTCAACCCGAAAAACTCCGTAACCTTCGAGCGCAACGTAGTGTGCCCTTAGTGCGTGAGTCGAGTCCAGCGTTCGGTTGAAGCGTCCCTGCCTCTGTCTGGGATGAGAGGGGCAGGCAATGGAAGTAATTGATAGAACACTGTGCAGGGCTGTAGTCACATCAAGAGAGCGTAGTGGCATTGACAATGTACGGTTCCTTGGATCGAAAACCTGACCATGGCAGTAACGTTCTATGGGACCACGACGGCTAGGTTACTAGTGTTTGCCGATTGGCTGGAAGCGCCATAGATCACTCACGTGACCATGGAGAACACTGGGATCTACTGAAAACTACTATGAGCCACTTGATGGTTTTGCGTTGATCCTGACTGACGCACACAGAAGAAGGTATCAGGCGGCGATGCGGAATGGTCGCTCGACTATTACGGAGCGGCCATAGCGAGTCGAGTCTTGTTCCGCCGACCGACATTTGGGATCTTCTCGATCTGGCACGGTATCGCTAGAAACTACATTAAGACATCATTTCCGAAAACGCCACGCCGGATTCGCAAGGTGTACAGAATGCTTATGACATGTGTCCGACCTATTCGGCGTCTCCGGCATAACCATATTACCTCGCTGATCATTGAGACGGCGCTTGAACTCCTTGTGCACGGTCGTCTAGGACCCTGAGTTCCATGCCTGGTTGAATTGAATGGGCGTTTGCGCCGCCGTCTCCAGGATATGATTCTCGGCCTCAAGCCTCGTGTGTTTGTCTAGATGTCACACCGGTAGTCTCGGAAGCTACGTTCTTTCTGACGTTCATTGTTGGGTTTGCCGAGTTGACGTCGATGTGTCAAACCGTGATATCCTAGTGACGGTAATTATCTGAAATAGAGGGATGATATGCGCTGCGTAGACCTGTTTTCCGGTTGTGGTGGAATGACCCGGGGCTTTACGGATGCCGGGTATGAGGTTGTGGCCGCTTTTGACAATTGGGTGCCCGCTGTTCTGTGCTACCAGAAGAACTTCAGTCACCCAGTGCACTGTCTGGATCTGAGTAAGTGGCA
>DAIRWA010000175.1:0-3969 GCA_036802545.1 Bacillota bacterium
GCCCCATCATATATCACTATGGTATGAATACAATAACCCCATAGGTTAATGATATTTGTGATCCCTGCCCATATGCCGCAGATAACAGCCCCGGCCAGTACGCCCACCAGACAGAAGACCAATGGTGCGAGGGCATGGTAAAGCAGTGCGTCTCAGGGACACTGGAGGGTGGGTGTCGAGGATGCAAGCGCGAGGGCAATCTAGTGCGGATAGTAGACGGAGTAGTATCGATGAATGAACTCCGCCAAACGGCTACGGAGATGTTTGGGGATCTCGTCAAGGCGGTTGTTGATGTAGATAGGGGATTGGTCGCTGTTGACGCGGAGCTCCATTCCGACCTGGAGGCACTGCTCCTAGACAACGGATCGAGTCAGGCAAGCCTCTGGGGCATTAACCTATATCCAGAAGAAGCTGGAGAGGGGTTTGTCGAGTTTGACTCCATGATCAACATGCGTCCCTCCCAGAACAATAGGAGCCGGGGCGTCGAGGATGAGAGAACGCGTTCTCTGATCGACGCTATAGTGAGAAAACGGGTGATCGAGTGACTTGTCAACACAAAAGCCTTGCGGCCGGGCGCTGGCACCAGATGCCCTTTGCCGAACAAATGGCCAACGTCGGCAGCGAAGTCGAACGGGCCCTCACTTGGCGCGCCAAGGATAACCCGGTCTACGCCGGCCGAGCATTCGAACGCGCCCTTGAGCTCATGGACCTTACCCTGGCGAGCGCCCAGGGATTCCCGCGTCTCAGAGAGCTCGCGCGCGCACGTGAGGCGATGGTGGACTACTTCACCAGCACCAATCAATACGGGTCGACAGATGCTTTGTGGCGGAAGTATTTTATGCCCTTCGTCTACGCTGCTCGTAGACTGCGATAAGCAGATAAGCAACGTGGAAAAACCCGCAGGACAGGCAGCCGCACGAAGTTGCCCGCTGCCCCACGCCGTTCCGGCACCTGAAGGAATTAAGCCCCATGCAGGAGAAGTCTCCGATATCTTCTCTTATTGCCAGTTGATGGAGGCGAAGGCGGCTTGAGCGGCAAGACAGACGCGCTGATTATACCCGCATTCCTGCTGCTCCTCCCCGCCGCGGCCGTGGTAGGGACGGCGCGGGTGGCAGGTAGCGTTTTGGCGGCGATACAAAAGGAGTACAGAGAGGCCAAAGAAGCCCAGATCGAAAAGGAACGATGTGAAGAGGAACGGCGGGAAGCTGTGGGCAGAGAAAGGCGGGCCCAAGCTGAAAGACTCTCGAAACTGGTCGGACATACAGGCATCCAAGGCGATGCGCTTAGTCTCGAGATTGATGCTCCCGAGAAAAGAACAAGCCAAGTGGAAACCGCCGGACCCGCGAGCGACCCGGCCGTTTCAAGGCAGGTAACCGCGAAACCACTTCCGGATCGCATCCGGACAATGCGGGAGGAGGTCCATCAGGGCTTTCCGGATGAAGATGCTTGGGCTGCGACCCGGAAAGAACTGCTGGCCAAGTTAGAGGACCTTGAACGCCTCGCTAAGTCCTCCCCTTCTGTCGCGTCCCAGGGGGTTTCCGTCCTGGAAACACGTATAGAACGGGAACTCAAGGAATGCGCTGCTTCATTGGAAGCTCGGTCGGCCCATGGCGGGCCGGACGCACCGGAGTCCTCCCTCTTAGCCGATATGCGTGCCAAACTCAGCGTAGTTGGTGCCCATCCGGAATTACCTGACCTAGTGGAACGAGCCAACGCTTTGGCCAAGAGGCTGGAACGACTGTCCTCCGGCCAGTACGGTGCCCGGCAATTGGCCGAATTGGAGAAGCCCATAGACGCGCTCATAAGCGAACTGTGCGTCAGGACCGCCGGAGAAGAGACGGGCGCCATCGTAAAAAGCCACGTCAAGGACGTTCTGCTGTCCCTCGGTTATCAGGTAACCGAAACCCCTCCGCCGTCTCCTGCCGCGTCTGCCATGGTTACCTCGGTAGCACCGGGGATCGGAGTCGAGTTCTCAGTTGGCTACGGCGGCCGCATGAAAACCGAAGTGGTGTCGCTCTCGGACCGGGTTTCCTCTGCGGGACCCGGAACAGAAGAATCGGCATGCGCCCTTGTGGACAGAGTCTACCGGGCCTTGGGCGAGCGGCGCCTTACCATAAGGGAGGGATTTCGCCTCCCGCTTCAAACCGGGGATAGGCTGCGTAAGGTGACGCTGGCAGGCGCCGAAGATGTCCACGAGGACAACGCGGATCTGAAAAACCTTCGCCATGCCGGTGAAAGCCAATGAACAGAGAAGACCTGCGCCCCAGATGGCTCCGGGAAGTTGAAAGACTTGCCACCGGCAAGACCCAGATAATCCTTTCGGGAAACATCAAAGACACCGTCCTTTACCCGATCAGCGGCTGCGAAGGACAATGGACCTTAGGGTCCTTGCGTGACGCTCTGTTTTCAGCGTTTCGAAGCATGAATGGCGGGTACGACCTGATAGCCGCGTACAACCTGATCGACGGCCTGGTATTCGCGGACGACGGCGAATCCAAGGCGATGGGCAACCTGTACGAGGAACTGGTCAAAGCGGGGAGAGCGAAAGAACGCTCCGCAGACAGGGCTCCTGGCCCGCTGCGCACCGACGATCCCCTGGACCATGTCCTGCAGTCCATGCGAAACTGTCTTCAAAACCGCGAGAGACCTTGCGTCTTCATTGTCGAGTACGCGTCCCAACTCGTTCGCGGGCCCTCCAACCTGCAGCTTCCCGAGAGAGTCTCGTTCTTGCGTCTCGTGAAAGCCGCGCAAGAAAGCCAAATCGTTTCGGTGGAGGAAAACGGCCAGCGCAAAGCGGTGCAAAACCTATTAGTGATGACGTGTGATCGGCTGACCGATCTGCCCGCGTGGCTGTACCTAAACAATCCCTTTGTGGGCAGCGTGGAGATCGAGCCCCCCAGGTCCTATGAGCGAAGACATTACTTTGATCTCTTCATGCCGCCTTCCAAAGGAGGCTTGCGGGATATCGACGTCGACGAACTGGTTGACCTGACCGACGACATGTCCATCCGCGACCTGAGCGGGATCAGAGCGTTAGCTCGCCGCTGGGATTCTTCAGACATGAAAACCAAGGCCTTGGTCGACTGTTACAAGTACGGTGTCAAGGAAAGCGAATGGGACAGTCTGGACTGGAGCCGTCTGGCCAACGCCGAAGCCGAACTATCCAAAAGGGTGCTCGGACAAGAAGCGGCTATAGCGGCGGTATCCGATGTCTTGCGCCGGGCCGCATTAGATCTCTCCGGCGCCCAGCACTCAAGCAGAACGAAACCCCGGGGCGTGTTGTTTTTCGCCGGCCCTACCGGGGTAGGAAAGACCGAGCTGGCCAAATCCATTGCCGAACTGGTGTTCAGCACCGAGGAGGCATGCGTGCGGTTTGACATGAGCGAGTACAGCCAATCCCATTCCGACCAGAGGCTCTTGGGCGCGCCTCCGGGATACGTAGGGTATGAGGAGGGCGGGCAACTGACCAATCGGGTCAAGGCGAACCCTTTCTGCGTGCTCTTGTTTGACGAGATCGAAAAAGCCCACCCGACCATCTTGGACAAGTTCCTACAGATCCTTGAGGACGGCAGGATGACCGACGGGCGCGGCGACACCGTATATTTCTCGGAAAGCATCATAATCTTCACCAGCAACGTTGGCATCTACAAGCTGGACCCGGGCACCGCGCGGCCCATGGTGAACCCCGTTGACGGAATGCCGGTCCTGAACGTGGACCCTGCCAAACATACCTCCTATCCGGAAGTACGGCAAAAGGTTCTAGGGGGCGTACAGTCCTATTTCAAGCATTTCCTGGGTAGACCCGAGCTCCTTAACCGCATCGGGCAGAACATCGTGGTCTTTGACTTCATCCGGAGGGAGACCTTGCAGAAGATCCTCGAGCAAAAGGTGCTGAAATCCATACAAAGCCAGGTACAAGAGCGCTGGAAGCTTCGTCTGGAATTCTCAGACGAAGTCATCCAAGAACTC
>DAIRWA010000176.1:0-3963 GCA_036802545.1 Bacillota bacterium
AACGCTGACGATCTCGCTTCTTGATACGCCAAGCCTGCGCATGGCGCGGTACTTTTCCCTGTCCTCGTCGATTTCGCCAAACAACCGGAAATAGAGCATGCTGCCCGATGCTATGAAGAACAGCCCGGTGACGAACAGCGCGATCATGGCCGTAAGCGACGTCATTTGCTTGCGAGCCTCGTAGGATTCGAACCTGGACGAGTACCCGATCAGGTGGTCGTCCGGTACGGCTGCCCTTATCCGTTTGCCGGTCTCAAGCGACTTTCGCCAACCGTCCAGTTCAAGGCTCACGAAGGCGGCTCGATCCCTAGAATTGGCTGTCTTCTCCAGGCTTTCGAAGAGAGCGTCGTCCACAACCAAGTAGTGGAATACGCTGGGAACCCAGTTGACGCGCGGGAACTGACAGGGCGCCGCGTCCAGCTCAAGCGATTCACCGTGGTAGGTAACCTCTATAGGTATCCGGTTATCGGGGTCAGTCCCGCCTTCGTAGATGAGGAGAAGCGAAGCCTCGTTGCCTTCCAAAGAGACTTTCGGACGCCCCGCCGCCTGCGCCCATTCGTTGTAGACGTGCTTTGGCACCAAAAAGTTGTCGTCCTGGTAATCGCCGGTGTCTTGGCCGGTCAATATCCCCGTCAAAAATACTTCTTCCGTGATCCGCACTTTGTCTTTGTCCAGGATTCGCTGGATGGTTGTCTTAAGATCCGCCGGGTCCGTCTCTCCGCTAACCGAGAGAGTAATCGCGTGGGGATAGGAACGTTCTTCGTCCTGAAGCAGCGTTGCCTGGGCCGTGTAGACCGTTCCCGTCGCCGTAATCACGCACGCGCAAAGCACGGCCACTGAGGCTAGCACCCTCGAGTTTTCCTTCATCCTGAACACCAAGTCGCCGACGGTTAAGAGGTTAAGGTTCCGATAGATGAATGAGAGTTTGCGCTGCAGCCTTCTCAATATCCCGATGCTGGCCTGGGAGAAGAACAGGAAGGTTCCCAAAGACACCACGGCGGTTACCGGCAGCATCGCAAAAACCAAAGTGTTGCCGTCCACAAACCACGCGACGAAGTACCCGCCCCCGATCAACAACAGGGATAGTAGCGCGACAAACGGGGAGTAGGGGGGAAGAATCTTGGGGCGCTGGTGCTCTCTCAGCAAAACGATGACCCTCCGTGGGGAGATCTGAAGGGCCGTGATCGAGCCGATCAGGACGAACAGCACCATGAACAGGCCTATCGTCAGCGCTACTGCGGGCGCCACCACCATGAACCGGATGGGGGAACTGACCTGCAGCATCTTGGACATAGCGTCCAGCATCAGTTTGGAGAGGGGGATGCCCATCCCGAGCCCTACTGCGATGCTTGCCGCGCCGATGATCACGTGTTCGGTCACTACAAAACGACTCAGTTGCCGCTTCGTGGCCCCCAGGAGGGAGAGCAGACCGAATTCCTTCTTCCGTGACCGGACAAATGCCGAGCTGGAGTACAGGACGAAGAAAAACGAGAAAGCCACGATGATGTATTGAGCCACGACAAGCCCGCTTCGCACCCTTTCGGCTTGGGCTACGTATCCGTTGGCGACATCGGTATGGAGCACGAACGACGCCAGCAAGTAGAAAACCACTACCGCCAGTACGCTGCTGAACAAGAAGGCGGCGTATTTGCGCCTTAAGCCCCGGATGTTGCTAAGCGTTAGCTGACGCAAAGTCATGGGTGCCGCCTCCTTGCTCTCTCAGGGCGTTCAAGATTTCCTGGAAAAACGACTGCCGGTCGCTGAACCTGTGAAGCTCAGAGTGGATGCGTCCATCTCTGATGAAAAGGATGCGGCGGCAGAAGCTGGCCGCGAAAGGATCGTGGGTCACCAGGATTATTGTCGCGCCGTCCTTCTCATTGAGCTGCCCCAACGCCTTCATCACGCTGCCCGACGATTTGCTGTCCAAGTTGCCGGTTGGTTCGTCGGCTAGGATCACAGCGGGTCGGTGCACGATGGCCCTAGCGATGGCGGCGCGCTGCTGCTCTCCGCCGGAAATCTCGAAGACGCGCTTGTCCAGGATGCCGTCTATCCCAAGCTGCTTTGAGACTTCATCCAACCGCTTAAGGATTGCCTGGGGCGAAACGTTGTCCAAGGCAAGGGGTAGGGCCACGTTGTCCCTGATGGACAAGGTATTGAGAAGGTTGTAGTCCTGGAAGATGAAGCCCAAGTTGCGGCGCCGAAACACCGCCAGGTTGGTGTCGTTCAGTTTGGACAGTTCAACCCCGTTTATCTCGACTTTGCCGGAAGTGGGCGTGTCCACGGCGGCCAGCAGGTTCAAGAGCGTGGTTTTGCCGCTTCCGGATGGCCCCATCACTCCTATGAACTCACCGGCTTCCACACAGAGATCCACGTCTCTAAGAGCCCAAGTAACGGAATGCTTCTTGCCGTACATGCGGGATAGGCCCACTGCCTTTAGAACTGCCATGTTATTTCCTCCCGGTTGGTTTGTTTGTCGGCCAGTTGGCCTAGGCGGTCAAAATGTCTTGCCTGTTGTTTGTCCTGCCGGACAACTGGCCTCGGTTGCTCATTCGTTTTGCCGTAAGCTCGTGGCGGTCAAGGCGTCTTGCCTGTGGGCGTCCCGCCAGTCGACTCGCCTCGGTTGTTGATTCGTCTTGCTGTGAGTTCCTGCCGGTCAATCGGTTCTAGACGACTCCAGTTCTTGCCTGGCTGCTCTGACGATGGTCTCCATGTCATCTGCCAGTGCGTCGTCTGAAGGAGACTTCAGGACAACCGCGATTATCCTCTGCCCGTCCTTCTCGAAAAGACCTGCAAGGCATTTGCCGGCGGCGGCCGTAAACCCCGTCTTGCCGGCAATGCACCCGTTCTTTCCGAGCAGCGGGTTTGTGTTTGCCAAAGTGAAAGTGCTTGGGTTGGTGGATGCCGGGATAGTTGCCCCGGCTGAGCTTTCTTGAGACTGACCCTCGGAGATGCTATCCGGATCGGCACCGCTATGGGGTGGTGCGGACACGGTTACTGTGACCTCCGCCTTCCCCAGGGACTTGGCCACCCAGGGATTGTCGAGGGCGGCCTTGAACAGGGCGGCCAGGTCTCCGGCGGTACTGTAGTGATTCTGGTCGTGGAGACCCGTCGGGGTCACGAAGTTGGTGTGAAGCATTCCCAGCTGCTTGGCCTTGGCGTTCATCATGGCCACGAAGTCCCTGGCCGTCCCTCCTACGTCTTCTGCCACCATGTAAGCCACGTCGTTGGCCGATCCCACCAAAAGGGCATCCATAGCGGCGGCGGCCGTCATTATCGATCCCGGCTCAATGCCGAGTTTCGTCGGTTCCTGGAGGGATGCCGTTTGACTGCAGGTCATCAAATCGCCTGGAAGATGATTCTCTGCGAGCAGCAAGGATGTCATCAATTTGGTCAAGCTGGCCGGATACACGAGAGTATCCGCCCGCTTTGACGTCAAAGTGTCGCCTGTCCCTGCGTCGATGGTGATGGCAGCTTCCCCGCTGATAGTCAGGGGAAACGACCGTCCCAGAAGCGTGCGTCCACCTATGTATGCGGCAACCACCAGGGCAAGCAGGAATAGGGGTGTTAGTCTGTTGAATGCAAAAATACCGCTGCGAGACTCGGGCTTCTCGGTGACATCAGGCAGGGCACATCCATTTGTGTATGAGTCGATTCTCGTTCTGGAAGCCACGGTTACTGCCTCCTTGGCGGCGATGGTAGAAACGGCTGGCGCGTCTGTTTAGCTCCCCGGCCCTGCGGCCCATTCATCTCTTGGGTTTACCTTGGATATCCGGAGTCTGTGGCTCGAATTCCGCAACGCCGGTCGCCGCTTCTAAAGCCTACAAAGGTTTGACTTGCCATCTTTTGTTCTATTCAGGCGCAAGCCTTCTACTCGGTTCGATGCATTTATGCTAACCCTCAGTTATTAAGGCGAGCGGAGAGGGATTCTTAATGTTTTCTAAACCTGACTCCGATCACGGCGGC